>DASUZH010000510.1:0-5875 GCA_036376975.1 Burkholderiales bacterium
CGCGAACGGATCGCGGTCCTGGTCCGACTCCCTGCCGTCGTTCAACCAGTCGCGCATCAGCTTGGCGTCCATCCCGCCGTCGATCTGCGTGATGTGGCCTTCGCGGATCTCCAGCTTCACCGGGTCGGCGACGTAGCGGCAGTACGGCAGGATCACGATGTCGCCGGGCTGGAAGACCACCGTGCCGTGCGCGCTGCCTTCGTTCGGGAAGGTATGGATGTGGCCGCCGCCCCAATGATCGAAGTGGCCTTTCTCATCGGCGTAGCCCCATTGCGTCATCACGGGATACTCACCACAGTCGTAACTTAGATCCGTGCCCGAGGCGCTGCGCACCCTTACGCGCTTTGTCGATCGATAGACGCCTTCTGCATATTTGCAGGCGTCCTTCAATCCCTTCGGAGACATGAGCTGCTCGAGGTCGTCGGGCGCGTCGATGATCATCAGCACGCGCGTGCCGCCGTCCATCACCTGCTTCAGCCATTTGGTGAACAGCGGCACGTGGAACACCACGACCAGGTCGGCCGCCGCGACCGCCTCCAGCGTGCCCTTGCACTGCCCGATGGTCGGCACGCCTACCTTGGTCCATGACGGCAGCGAGTTGACGCACAGCTCGTAGATGTCGGCGCCGAGGTCGTCGGCGGCGGCGAAGGCGGCCTGGATGTACTCGCGGCGCGTGGCGAGGTCGCTCACCACCGAGATCGTCTCGCCCTTCCTCACGCCGCACAGCTCGAGCTCCTTGCGGTAGAGCTGCGCCAGCTTCGCCGGATTGACCTCCTGAGCCCGGAAGGCAGCCTGGATCATTTATTCATTATCGCCTGCCACACGCGGTGCGGAGTAGCCGGCATTTCGAGGTCGGTGACGCCGAGCGGCGCCAGGGCGTCGAGCAGCGCGCTCATCACCGCCGCCGGCGCGCCGATGGCGCCCGACTCGCCGCAGCCCTTGGCGCCCAGGGGGTTGTGGGTGCAGGGCTGGCTCTGGTCGAGCTCGCCGGCCGGGTCGGGCAGGTCGGAAGCGCGCGGCAGCGCGTAGTCCATGAACGAGGCCGAAAGCAGCTGGCCGCCCTCGTAGGCGGTGCGCTCGAACAGCGCCTGCCCGATGCCCTGCGCCAGGGCGCCGTGGATCTGCCCTTCCACCAGCAGCGGGTTGATCACCGTGCCGACGTCGTCGACCGTCCAGTAGGCGACGATCTCGGCGCGCCCGGTTTCGGGGTCGACCTCGACCTCGCAGACATGCGCGCCGTTGGAAAAGGCGAAGTTGGGCGGATCGTAGAACGCGTTCTCGTCCAGCCCCGGCTCGAGCGTTTCGTGCGGATAGTTATGGGGCACGTAGGCGGCGCCCGCGATCTGCGCGAACGACAGCCGCCGGTCGGTTCCGCTCACCTCGAAGAACCCGCCCTTGAAGGAAATATCCTGATGAGAGGCTTCGAGCAGGTGGGCCGCGATGCGCCTGCCCTTCTCGACGACCTTGCCCGCGGCGACGCTCAGCGCCGAGCCGCCGACCGCGATCGAGCGCGAGCCGAAGGTGCCGGTGCCGGCCGGGACCGCGTCCGTGTCTCCCTCGACGATTTTTATGTCTTCTATTTCCAAACCCAAACAACTGGCGAGGATCTGCGCGTAGGCGGTCTCGTGGCCTTGGCCGTGGTTGTGCGTGCCGAGATAGGCCGTCACCGTCCCGCCCGGATGCACGCGCACCTGCGCTGACTCGTAGAACCCGCCGCGCGCGCCCATCATGCCGGCCAGCTTCGACGGCGCGACGCCCGAAGACTCGACGAAGCAAGCCAGGCCGATTCCCCGCAGCCGGCCGTTTTCCTTTGATTTGTTTTTTCTAACAGAAAAACCAGCATAGTCCGAGACGGCGAGTGCGCGTTCCATGATTTGCGGAAAGTTGCCGCTGTCATAGGTCGGCCCGATCGGCGTCTTGTAAGGCATCGTCGAGATGAGGTTGCGACGCCGGATCTCCGCGCGGTCGATGCCGAGCTCGCGCGCCGCCTGGTCGGCCAGCCGCTCGAGCACGTAACAGGCCTCGGGCCGCCCCGCGCCGCGGTACGCGTCGGTCGGCACCGTGTTCGAGTAGACGCCGGTCACTTCGACGAACACCGCCGGCGTGCGGTACACGCCGGCGAGCAGCGCGCTGTAGATCGGGCCGGGAATGGCCGCGCCGAAGGTGGAGACGTAGGCGCCGACGTCGGCGACGGTGCGCACTTTCAATCCGAGGAACTCTCCTTCCCGGGAAACCGCCAGCTCGGCGACGGTGCGATGGTCGCGCCCCTGCGTGTCCGAAAGGAACGACTCGTTGCGCCCGGCGATCCACTTCACCGGCCGGCGCAGCTTGCGCGCCGCCCACACCACCAGAGTCTCCTCGGGATAGTGCTTGCCCTTGTAGCCGAAGCCGCCGCCCATGTCGCGCGACACCACGCGCAGCCTGCCTTCGTCGAGGCGGAGCTGCTCGCAGACCCAGCGCCGGATGTGGTGCGGCGCCTGGGTGCCGCAGTACAGCGTGTCGCCGGTCGACACCGCGCCGCGGGTTTCGATCGCCGCGCCGCACAGGCGGTTGTTCACCAGCTCGAGCTTCACGACCTTGAACGCCTGGGAAAACGCCGCTTCCACCGGGGCAAGCTCGCCGCGGGTCCAGCGGAAACACGTCTCGTCCTGCAGCAGCGGCAACTCTTCATACTGGACTGAAACCTGCTCGGCGAGGTCTTCGGCCAGCGCGCGGGTCTCGGCGAACACGGCGGCGACCGGCTCGCCGACGTGCCGCACGGTGTCGCGCGCGAGCGCGTAGCGCGGCGTCTCCACCATCCCGGGAAGCACCCAGCCGGCGCGCATCGGCCCGACGCCGTCGGCGGCCATGTCGCGGCCGGTGAAGCCGGCCACGCCCGCGGGCAGCGCGATCGAGCGGATCCTGGCGTGCGCGTGCGGCGAGCGCACCAGAGCGCAGTGCAGCTCGCCGGGGAGAGAGAGGTCGGCGATGAAGCGGCCGCCGCCCTCGAGGAAGCGCCGGTCCTCGACCCGCCGGACCGACAGGCCGATCACGCGCTGTTCACCCGACTTCTTCGCGCAGCAGCTCGAGCCGCTCGTAGATCGCGCGGTCGGTGACCACGAACAGGTCGGCCGCGCCGCCGCTCGCCTCGTGGCTCGACCAGGTCCAGTGCGGCACCGTGAACACGTCGTGCTGCGACCACTCGAAAGTGCGCTCGCCGACCGTCGAGCGGCCCTCGCCCGACACCACCAGGCAGACGGCGTTGTGGGTGGCGCGCCACTTCTTCGTGCGCTGCGTGACCCGCTTGTAGAACAGGTCGAGCGTCGGCATCACCGAATCGCCGTCGCGGGTGTAGCGGTAGGTCTGCGCGCCGTCGACGCCCGGCCGGCGGCTCGCCAGCTCCCGGCGCACCAGCTCGCCGGGGAAGCGGTACGCCTCGGAGCCGGCCTCGCCCACCTCCCAGAAGCGCTCGTCCTGCCGCGCGCCGGGCTCGAAGAAGCTGGCGTCGAGCGCGCAGATCGCCGGCATGTTGGCGGCGTCGAACCACACCGTGCGCGCCCTGCCCTCGTTGATGTGCCCGTGCCAGCACATCGGCGGCGTCAGCACCAGGTCGCCTTCCTTCATCGCGCAGCGGCGGCCGTTGACGATGGTGACCGCGCCCTCGGCGCGGGTGGCGAAGCGGATCGCGGCGGCGGTGTGGCGGTGCGGCACCGCCTTGTCGCCGGGCTCGAGCACGGTGAACGCGCCGATCAGGTTCTGCGTGGTCACCGTCTCGCCGCCGAACGCCGGGTTGGCGAGGATCAGCGCGCGCCGCTCGACGTCCTCGATCGCGACTTCCCTCGCCGCGCGCTCGGTGAACGGCTCGAGGTCGCGCCAGCGCCAGTGCATCGGCGCGTCCTTTGCCCCCGGCGCGACCGGCGTGATGCGCTTGTACCGGTCCCAGAGCGGGTGGATGTTGGAGCGCTCCAGCGCTCCGATCAGGGCTTCGTCCGGCCTTGCCATTACCCCTTGTCTACCGAGAGCCTGCCCGGCCCGCACGTCGCCACCATCAGCATGCCGCCGGCGATCGCCAGATTCTTCATGAAGCTGGTGAGCTGCGGCACGTACTGGGCGCCGTCGAACTCCCAGAAGCGGTGCGCCGCAAAGGTGGCGCAAACCGTGAACGCCGCCAGGATCCAGGCGACGAGCCGCGTCTTCCAGCCGATGATCAGCAGCAGGCCGCCGCCGATCTCGACCAGGATGACCAGCCACACCAGAACGTCCGGCATCGGCAAGCCGAGAGCCGCAAAGTACTTGGTGGTTCCGGCGACCGCCATTGCCTTCCGGATTCCGAACACCACGAAAAGGCCTGCCAGCAGGATGCGGCTTGCAAGAAGAACGACGGCGTTGTTGTTCATGGTCTGCCTCCCTTGTGGCGGCGATTATGCTCCATACTCCGGCGCCTCGCATGAAGCGTAGACACGACCGAGTGATCGTGGCGGGCGGCGGGCCGGTCGGCTCGCTTGCTGCGCTGCTCCTGGCGCGCGCCGGCATCCCGGTCACGCTGCTCGAGCGCGAGGCCGGCGTGCAGCTCGACTACCGCGCCTCGACCTTCCACCCGCCGACGCTCGACCTGCTGGAGGAATGCGGCGCCGAAGCCGCGCTGCTGCGCATGGGCCTGCAGTGCCGCACCAGCCAGTTCCGCGACCGCGAGAAGGGAAAGATCGCCGAGTTCGACCATTCGGCGCTGCGCAACGACACCCGGCACCCGTACCGGCTGCAGTGCGAGCAGTTCAAGCTGGTCGGCTGGCTGTACGGCGAGTTGGGACGCATCCCCGGGGTTGAGCTGCTGTTCAACCATGAAATCTCCGATGTAAAGCCCAGTGAGGATGGCGTAGCGGTGCATGTCGGAGAGAAGGTTTTTCACGCCGATGCACTGATAGGAGCGGACGGCGGGAGAAGCGCCGTGCGCAAGGCGGCGGGCATCGCCTTCGAGGGCATCACCTTCCCCGAGCACTTCCTCGTCGCCGGCACGCGCTACGACTTCAAGCGCCACATGCCCGACATCTGCTCGGTCAACTACACCGCCGACCCGGTCGAGTGGTACCTGCTGCTCGAGATCCCCGACATGTGGCGCGTCATCACAGCCGCCGATCCGGCGGTCGAGCCGAGCGAAGCGGTGCAGGAAAGCCGCCTGCAGGCGAGCCTGCAGAACCTGCTGCCGCGGCCGGAGCCGTACGAGATCCTGGTGAAAGGCGTCTACCGGGTGCACCAGCGCGTCGCGGCCGCCTACCGGAAGGGTCCGGTCTTCCTTGCCGGCGACGCCGCCCACCTCAACAACCCGCTCGGCGGCATGGGGCTGAACGGCGGGCTGCACGACGTGCTGAACCTCGTGCCGCGCCTCGCCGCGGTATGGCACGGCATGAAGCCGGACACCGAGCTCGACGGCTACGAGGCGCAGCGCCGGCCGGAGGCGCTGCAAGCCATCAACGCAATCACCGCGCGCAACAAGAAGCTGATGGAGGAGCGCGATCCCGCGGTGCGCGCCCGCAACCTGCGCCAGATGGCGGACATCGCCGCCGACCCGAAACGCGCGTACGACTACATGCTCGAGGCGTCGATGATCACCTCGCTGCGGCGCTGTGGAATGATCTAAAACCGTCGCCCCCGCGAAAGCGGGGGCCCATGGATTCCCGCTTTCGCGGGAACGACAATAATCAGCCGAGCGCCTTGATCCCCGCGGCGACGATCTGCTCGTCCTCGTGCGACTGCACGCCCGAGGCGCCGACGCCGCCGACGCAGACGTTGTCGACCACGATCGGCAGGCCGCCCTGCACCGGGGTGATGCCGGGCATGCCGAGCATCGAGTTGCGGCCGGCCTTGATGCGCTCCTCCCACACGGCCGAGGAGCGGCGCG
>DASUZH010000511.1:0-2222 GCA_036376975.1 Burkholderiales bacterium
CAGGAGATCCCGGTGGCGCCGCGCACCGTGGTGCAGCGCGCCGACGTGCTGCGCCTGTCGGGCCCGGAGAGCGCGGTGAAGCGGGTGGCCGCCGCGATCGGCGAGGTGGTGACCGCCAGCGACGAGACCGATTTCGTCACCCTCGGCCTGGGCATCTTCACCGGCGCATTGATCGGCGCCTCGATCATCGTCCCGCTCGGCGCCATGCACATCGCCATCGGCACCAGCATCGGCACGCTGCTCGCCGGCCTGCTGGCCGGCTACCTGCACTCGGTGCGGCCGACCTTCGGCCGCATCCCGGGCGGAGCGATCTCGTTCATGTCGGCGATCGGCCTCGCCGCGTTCGTCGCCATGATCGGCCTGGGCGCCGGCCCGCACTTCGTCGAGGCGCTGCGCACCGCCGGCGTGAGCCTGTTCTTCGGCGGCATCGTGGTGACGCTGACGCCGCTGCTGGTCGGGCTGTACTTCGGTCGCTACGTGCTCAAGCTCGACCCGCTGCTGCTGCTCGGCGCGATGGCCGGCGCGCAGACCATGACCGCGGGACTGGCGGCGGTGCAGGAGCGCTCGGGCAGCCTGGTCGCGGTGCTCGGCTACTCGGGCACGGTGGCGGTCGGGCACATCCTGCTCACCATGTGGGGCACCGTGATCGTTTGGCTGGTCGCCTAGTCCTTGCCTTTGCGGAAAAAGCGGGTGCGCCAGCGGCCGAAGGCGCTGGTGGTCCAGTTGAAGCGCAGGGCGAGCAGGCGCAGCGCCACGGTGAGCGCGATCGCGGCCCACGCCGAGTGCTCGACGTCGAGGCCGTAGTAGTAGCTCATCGCCGTGAACAGGATGCAGCCGGCGAAGGCGGCGACGGCATAGATCTGGCCCGGCTTGAGCAGGACCGGCTCCTCGCGCACCAGCACGTCGCGGATCAGGCCGCCGCCGACCGCATTGCAAAGGCCGACCAGCAGGGCCGCCTCCGGCGGCAGGCCGGCGAGCAGCGCCTTGTTGACGCCGTAGACGCCGTAGGCGCCGGTGGCGAAGGCGTCGACGACGTTGAACACGTTAGCGAAGCGCGCAGCGACCTTGTCCACCAGCGCGCCCACCAGCAGCGCCAGCACTACCGCGATCAGGTAGCGCTTGTCCTGCATGACGAGCGGGATCTCCTGCAGGAACACCGCGTCGCGCAGCAGGCCGCCGCCCACGCCGGTGGCGAACGCGAGGACGAACGCGCCGACCACGTCGTACCCTCGCGCCGACGCGGCCCATACGCCGGTCAGCGCGAACAGGAACACCGCGAACAGGTCGAACTCGACCGGGAGCTGGAACGGAACGCCGACCATGCTTCATTATAGGAAGGGAATGCTCGCCGGCACGCAATGGCGCTATTGCGTCAAGGTCGGCCTCGCCGCGGGGCTCGGCTACCTGCTGACCCAGGGCAACCAGAACCAGTACGCGGTCTACAGCGCCTTCACCGCGGCGCTCATCGTCGGCGCCAACTTCGGCGAGGACCTCGCCACTTCGGTCAACCGCGTGAAGGGCACCATCGTGGGCATGGCGGCGGGCATGGCGGTGAGCGCGTTTCTCGGGCCCAACGCGCTCACGGTGGGCGTGTCGGTCGGGCTCACCGCGCTGATCGCGCTGCTGGTCGGCTGGGGCGTGGCGGTGGCGCGCATCGGCGTTACGCTTTGCATCATCACGCTCGCTTTCCACAGCGACGACGCGCTGCGCTACGACGTGCTGCGGGCGGTGAACACCGTGATCGGCATCGCGGTCGGCCTCGGCGTGAGCTTCCTGCTATGGCCGGTACGCGCGCGCGACGAGGTGGAGCGCGCGGCGCGTGCGGTGCTCGACGCCGCCGCCAGGCTGCTCGACGCGCAGGCCGCCGGCGAGCGCGACCTGCGGCCGGCGGAGCTCAAGCTGTACGACGCGCTCGCATCGATGGTCAAGGCGGCGCGCGACGGCCGGGTGGAGCGGCGCCTGCGCCTGCAGCAGGAGATGCCCAGCGCCCGCGCGCTCGCCATCCTGCAGTTCGGGCACGACCTGCTGGCGGCGGCGCTGGCCGCCGAAGGCCACGGCGGCGAGCTCGCGCGCCCGTCGCTCGAGGCCCTGCGCAGCCGGCTGGAAGAGCTGCGCGCGGCCTAGAAGCGTACCTGTCCGTAGGCGAAGTCGCTGGTCTGGCGCCAGTTGAAGCTGCCGCGGACACCGTCGTCCGTCACGTCGGCGCCGACGTGCGCCGCGCT
>DASUZH010000512.1:0-2861 GCA_036376975.1 Burkholderiales bacterium
AGGACAAGGGGCACATCATCGGCCCGCTGATCAACGACAAGCAGGCCGCCAAGGTGAAGGAGCAGATCGATGACGCGGTCGCCAAGGGCGCGAAGGTCGAGCTCGGCGGCAAGGTGAACGGCCGCTTCGTCGAGCCGACCATCCTGACCGGCGTCACGCCCGACATGAAGGTGTACCAGGACGAGACTTTCGGGCCGGTCGCGCCGGTGATCGCGTTCCGCACCGACGCGGAGGCGATCGCCATCGCCAACGACACGGAGTACGGCCTGTCCTCGGGCGTGATGACGCGCGACGAGCAGCGCGGGCTGGCGATCGCCCGGCGCCTGGAGACCGGCATGTGCCACATCAACTGCTCGTCGGTGAACGACGAGCCGCACGCGCCGTTCGGCGGCTCGAAGGCCTCGGGCATGGGGCGGCACGGCGGCCGCTGGGCGACCGAGACCTTCACCGAGACGCGCTGGATCACGCTCGACCGCGGCGGGCGACCGTACCCGCCGATGTTCTAACCAATACGAGAGAGGGGAACCACATGAACACCGAACTGAGCTCGATCCTGACCGGCCTGGTCGTCCTGGCGATCGTGATCGTCGTCTGGGCCGCGTTCTACCAGCGCGCAACGCGCGAGACCAGCCTGGTGCGCACCGGCGTCGGCGGCCGCAAGGTCGTAATGGACGGCGGCACCATCACCCTGCCGTATTTCCACGAAGTGCAGCGCGTGAACATGCAAACGCTGCGCCTCGAGGTGCGGCGCAGCGGCGAAAGCGCGCTGATCACGAACGACCGCATGCGCGTCGACGTCGGCGCGGAGTTCTACATGTCGGTGATCGCGAGCGCGGAGGGCGTCGCGCGCGCCGCGCAGACCCTCGGCAACCGCACCTTCAACCCCGACAAGCTGCGCGAGCTGATCGAAGGCAAGCTGGTCGACGCGCTGCGCTCGGTCGCGGCGCGCATGACGATGGACGAACTGCACGAGAACCGCGGCGCGTTCGTCGCCGAGGTCGGGCAGGGCCTCGCCGCCTCGCTCGCCCGGAACGGCCTCGAGCTCGACTCGGTCTCGCTCACCGCCCTCGACCAGACCCCGTTCCGCACCCTCGACGAGAACAACGCCTTCAACGCGGCCGGCATGCGCAAGCTGGCCGAAGTGATCGCCAAGTCGAAGAAGGAGCGCGCCGAGATCGACGCCGAGTCCGAGGTATCGGTGCGCAAGGCCGCGATGCTGGCGGCCAAGCAGACGCTGCAGATCGAGCTCGAGGAGCAGGAGGCCGAGCTGGCGCAGGCGCAGGAGGTCGAGACCCTGAAGGCCGCGCAGATCGCCGAGGTGGTGAAGCGCAAGGCCGAGGGCGAGCTGGAGGCGGCGCGCGCCCGCATCCAGATGGAGCAGTCGATCCGCGCGGCCGAGATCGCGAAGGAGAAGGCGCTGCTCGAGGCGGAGATCGCGCGCGAGCGCGACCGCGCGGCGGCCGACATGGCGCGGGTGGAAACCATCCGCGCGGCGGAGGCCGTTGCCACCGCCAAGCAGGTCGCGGAAGCCGAGCGCCGCAAGGAGATCGCGGTGCTCGCGGCGCGGCAGGACGGCGAGATTGCGGGCATGCGCGTCCGCATGCAGGCCGCGGCGGAAAAGGACGCCGCCGTCGACCGCGCCAAGGCGCGCATGGAGGAAGCGCGCGCCGACGCCGACGCGATGAGCGTGCGCGCCGTGGCGAGAAAGAGCGACCGGCTGGCCGAGGCCGAAGGGCAGCGGGCGATCATCGACGCCGAGAACAAGATCGACCGCCACATCGCGGCGATGCGGGTCGACCTGGCGCGGCTGGAAGCGCTGCCCAGGGTAGTGGCCGAAATGGTCAAGCCGGCGGAGAAGATCGAGTCGATCCGCATCAACCACCTGTCGGGGTTCGGCGGCGGGCACGGCGGAGGCGGCAAGCCGCCCCTCAACCAGGCCATCGACTCGATCATGGAGATGGCGGTGCAGATGCCCGCCCTGCGCAAGATCGGCGAGGAGCTGGCGATGGACTTCGAAGGCGGCATCGCCGGCTTCGCGGCGAAGACGCTCAACGGCGGCAAGGACGAGGCGCCGGAACCGAAGAAGAGCTGAGGCGCCGCCATGCGCCGTGACGCGCCCGAGGTAGTTGCCACCAACCTGATCATCGGCGGGAAGTGGACGCCGGCGCTCGGCGACAGCCGCTACGACATCTGCAACCCGGCGCGGCCCGACGAGCTGGTCGGCTGCGCGGCGATGGCTTCGCGCGAGGACGTCGACCGCGCGGTGCGCGCGGCGCACCAGGCCTGGCCGGGCTGGTCGAGCCTGTCCTATGCGCAGCGCGCCGCCTACCTCACGCAAATCGCCGACGCGCTGGTCGCCGACCAGGACGAGCTCGCCGCGCGCGTGCGGCTCTTCACCCGCGAGCACGGCAAGATCCTCAAGGAATGCGAGATCGAGATGTCGCGGCTCGGCGACCGCTTCCGCATCGCCGCCGGCTACGCCGATCGCCTGGCGCGCGACGACCGCCTGCCCGGCCCGCCGTTCGACACGCTGATCGGCCGGCAGGCGCGCGGCGTCGCCGCCCTGATCGTGCCGTGGAACTGGCCGCTATCGATCCTCGGCGCGAAGCTGCCGCAGGCGCTGCTCGCCGGCAACACGGCGGTGGTCAAGCTCTCGCCCTATGCGCCGCTCGCGCCGGCGCTGACCATCCGGCGCATGGCCGAGATCGTCCCGCCCGGCGTGATCAACCTGCTCACCGGCACGACGATCGATTCGGGCGACGCGCTGATCACGCATCCGCTGGTGCGCAAGATCAACTTCACCGGCAGCGTCGAGGTCGGCAAGCACGTCATGGCGATGGCCGCCCGCAACCTGACGCACG
>DASUZH010000513.1:0-7222 GCA_036376975.1 Burkholderiales bacterium
GAGCGCAAGGGGGCGCTCCTCGAGCGGCGCACGCGCAGCCAGCTCGCCTTCCGGCGCGACGCCTCCACCCAGGTCGACCAGCCCGGCGCGCTCGGCCGCCTGTTCGAATCGCCGCTCACGCGCGTCGAGCGCGAGCAGGCGGTGGCCCGCCAGGCGGAGGACAAGGATCTTCTGCGCGAGTACGACGCCGTGGTCGCCGAGCGCGCCGCCCTGCCGCGCAGCGCCGCCAACCTGAAGCGAATTGAGCAGCTCGACAACCAGATCCAGGTCATGCAGCAGCGCATGCAGATGCGCGAGATGGAGATCAAGAACCGCGCCTCCATCGAGGCGGAGCAGTCTGAGGCGCGCGACATCGCGCGCAAGGCCGGCAACGACCCGGCGAAGATGATGGCGATGATGCAGGCGCGCACCGACCAGCAGCAGCGCGAGCGCGAGCAGGCGGCGAAGGACGAGCGCAGCTCGCTCCTCCCGCGCGTGCAGCAGCGCATCCCGCAGGGCGCCGTCCTCCTCGAGATGGTGAAGTACCGCCCCACCGATCCGCGCAACCCGAAGCAGGGCGCCGAGCGCTACGGCACCTACGTCATCCGCCCCTCGGGCGAGCCCGACTACGTCGACCTCGGCGAAGCGGGGCAGATCGACAAGCTGGTCGGCGAATTCCGCGCCGCCCTTTCCACCCCCGAGCGCCTCGCCTTCCGTGACCTCGGCCGCCGGCTCGACGAAGTCATCATGCGTCCCGTGCGCGGCAAGCTCGGCAACGCCACCACCTTATATGTAGCGCCCGAAGGCTCCCTCAACCTCGTCCCCCTGGGCGCGCTCGTGGACGAGAAGGGCGCCTTCCTCCTCGAGCGCTACACCATCAACTACCTCGCGAGCGGCCGCGACCTCCTGCACCTCGGCCGCGCCGAGTCCGCCCGCGCGCCTTCGCTGATCATCGCCGACCCCGCCTTCGATCAGCAGGCTTCCGTCACCCCCGCGCAAGCGGGGGTCCAGCAGTTCCGCTCCCGCGATTTCCGCAGCACCAGATACGAACGCCTCCCCGGCACCGCCGCCGAGGCGCAAACACTAAAGAGAGTCCTGCCCGACGCCGCGGTCCTCACCGGCACCGCCGCCACCGAGACGGCAGCCAAGAAAGTCGCCGGCCCTCGCATCCTGCACATCGCGACCCACGGCTTCTTCCTCGACGACCTGCCCGGCGAAAGCGAAGACCCCATGCTCCGCTCCGGCCTGGTCTTCGCCGGCGTCAACGCCCTCAGCTCCGGCGCCGACGACGGCGTCCTCACCGCCCTCGAAGCCAGCAACCTCGACCTGCGCGGCACCAGGCTGGTCGTCCTCTCCGCCTGCGAGACCGGCCTCGGCGAAGTCAAGAACGGCGAGGGGGTCTTCGGCCTGCGGCGCGCCTTCGTCGTCGCCGGAGCGGAGACGCTCCTCATGAGCTTGTGGCAGGTGGCCGATGACGCCACCAAGGACCTGATGACTTCCTACTACTCACGGTTGGCCAAGGGAGAGCAGCGTACCGAGGCGCTGCGGCAGGCGCAGCTCACGCTGTTGAAGGATGAGAAGACCCGGCACCCGTTCTTCTGGGCGGCGTTCATTTCGTCAGGCGAGTCAGGATCTCTGGCCAAGTAGCTGCGGCTAGGATGCGGCAATGAAGACGCTGCCGCAGGCGCTCGCCCTCGGCACGGCCCAAACTGTTGCGTGGGCCTCGTCGACCTATCTGCCGGCGATCCTCGCGCAGCCGATCGCGGCGGAGCTCGGGGTGTCGACGGCGAGCGTGTTCGGCGCGTTCTCGCTGTCGCTGGTGGTGATGGCGCTCGCCGGGCCGCCGGTCGGGCGGACGATCGACCGCGCGGGCGGGCGGGGCGTGCTGGGGATCTCGAGCGTGGTGCTGGCGGCGGGCCTGGTGGCGCTTGGCTGCGCGAGCGGCCCGCTCATGCTGTATGCGGCCTGGCTGGTGCTCGGGCTGGGCATGGCGATGGGGCTCTACGACGCGGCGTTCGCGGCGCTGGTGTGGATCCACGGGCCGGAAGCGCGCAGGCCGATCACGGGGATCACGCTGATCGCGGGCTTCGCAAGCACGGTGGGCTGGCCGCTCACGGCGTTCCTTGCCGAGAGCTACGGGTGGCGCAACGCCTGCTTCGTCTGGGCCGGCATCAACTTCGTGCTCTGCCTGCCCCTATACATATGGTGTCTCAACGCGCCGCGTCACCAGGCGCCGCCCGCGGCGGCGAAGGGCGAGGCGGCGCCGGCGGCGCGATCGACGGCGGAGACGCGGCGCACGTTCGTGCTGCTCGCGGTGTGGTTCGCGGCCACCGCGTTCGTCACGTCGGCGCTCGCGGCGCACCTGCCGCGGCTGCTGCTGGCAGCGGGCGCGACGGCGGCGGTGGCGCTGCTCGCCTCGACGCTGCTCGGCCCGGCGCAGGTGGCGGCGCGCCTGGCGGAGTTCTTCGCCATCCAGCGCTGGCGCTTCCATCCGCTGCTCACCGCGCGCGTGGCGACCGGCGCGCTGCCGGCGGCCGGCGCGCTGCTCGCTCTGTTCGGCGGGCCGCCGCTCGCCGCCTGCGCGTTCGCGGTGGTGCATGGAGCGGGCAACGGCATGATCACCATCGCCAAGGGCACGCTGCCGCTCGCGCTGTTCGGCGCGGTCGGCTACGGCTACCGCCAGGGTCTGCTCGCCATCCTCGCGCGCGCCATGCAGGCGCTGGCGCCGTTCGCCTTCGCGGTGACGCTGGACGGCTTCGGGGCGCGGGCCGCGATCGCGCTCTATGCGGGGGTCGCGCTCGCGGCGCTCGCAGCGCTGCTAGCGCTTCGCCGCTAGTACGCCGTCGCTCTCGAGCTTGGTCGTGAAGCCGGCGTTGCGCAGGCGCTTCGCCACCTCGTTGGGAACGTCGCGTCCGGTGGTCAGCTTGTTGGGCGTCCCGGTGTAGTGGAACAGCTTGCCGTTGCGCTTGAGGACCCGCGCCAGCTGATCGTAGAAGGCCTGCGAGTAGAGCTCGCCGGCGATGCCGAAGCGCGGCGGGTCGTGGAGGATGGCGTCGAACGCCCCACTCTGTAGTCCACCTATCTTCTCGGTGATGTCGCCGTGAGTCAGGCTCAAAGAGTCGTCGGGCTGGGGTGACCAGGAGTTGATGCCGCGCAGCCAGATGACGTCGGCGTTCTTCTCGTAGGACTGGATCCGGCTCGCGCCGCCCTGCAGGCACCAGGCGGCGAAGTAGCCGAGGCCGCCGCAGGTGTCGAGGATCGCCTTGCCGCGCGGCTGGATCAGGCCGACCTTGTGCTTCGCGTCCTCGTACGGCGAGACTTTCGCGGTGGGCAGCATCTTGATGCCGTCGATCTCGAAGGTCGGCGGGCCCCACTCGGTCGGCACCAGCTTGATCAGCGACCGGCTGAACCGCTGCACCGGCTCGAAAGCGTCGCCGGTCCAGTAGTAGATGGTGCGGTCCTTACAGGACTCCATATAAGGAAAGCGCCGGCCCTGCCAGGCCCAGCCGTCCCTGGCAGGCTCCACGATGGCGCGCGAGCGGCCGAGATCGAGGGAGACCTCCGTGGCGCCCGCGAGCAGGGCATCGTGCGCATCTTTCGTCAGCAGCGGCCCGGCCATTCCCTAGTCTAAGTGATACTCTCCGCCCCCTATGACGAAGGCCATTGTCGCCGCGGTGCAGCTCTCCAGCATGGACGACGCCGAATTCGAGGCGTCGCTCACCGAGCTGCGCCAGCTCGCGAAGACGCTCGGCTTCGAGGTCGTCGCCCGCTTCACGCAGAAGCGCGCCGGCTTCGACAAGACGGCGTACTTCGGCACCGGCAAGCGGGAGGAGCTGCGCGTGCTGCGCGAGGAGCATGGCGCCGAGCTGATCCTGATCGACCACGAGATCTCGCCCTCGCAGGCGTTCAACCTGGCGAAGGAGGTCGGCGGCGAGGTGATGGACCGCACCATGGTGATCCTGGAAATTTTCCACAGGCACGCCAGCTCCCGCTTCGCGCGCGCGCAGGTCGAGATCGCGCGCCTGGGCTACATGGGTCCGCGCCTGCGCGAGGCCGCCAAGCAGGCCGGGCCGAAGGACCGCGCGCGCAGCGGCACCGGCGGGCGCAGCGGCGGCGAGTCGCACGGCGAGCTCGACCGGCGCAAGATCCGCGACCGCATGGCGGAGCTGCAGACCGACCTCGACGGCATGATCCTCGAGCGCAAGACGCAGCGCGCCCGGCGCGGCGAGCGCCAGGGCCTCGCGCGCGTGGCGCTGGTCGGCTACACCAACGCGGGCAAGTCCACGCTGATGCGTGCGCTTACGGGGAGCCAGGTGCTGGTGGCAAACAAGCTGTTCGCGACGCTCGACACCACGGTGCGCGCACTGCATCCAGAGACCGTCCCTCGCGTGCTGGTGAGCGACACCGTCGGCTTCATCAAGAACCTGCCGCACGGGCTGTCGCCTCCTTCAAGTCGACCCTCGACGAGGCGCTCGAGGCGTCGCTGCTGGCGCATGTAATCGACGCGAGCGATCCGGGCTGGGAGCGCCAGCTCGCGGTGACCGAGGAGGTGCTGGACGAGATCGGCGCGAAGGACGTGCCGCGGCTTCTCGTCTTCAACAAGATCGACCTCGGCGGGGACGAGGCGAAGCTGCGCAAGAAGCACCCCGGCTGCGTAGTGATCAGCGCGCGCCGTCCTGAGGACGTCGCCAAGCTTCGCCAGGCGATCGAGGCGTTCTTCCAAAAGCGCCTGGTCGAGGCCGAGCTGTTCCTGCCCTGGTCGGAGCAGAACAAGCGCGGCGAGATCTTCTCCAGCTGCAAGGTGCTGGAAGAACGCGCCGACGGCGAAGGCGCGTTCCTGCGCGTGCGCGGCGAGCCCGAGGACGTGAAGCGCCTGAGCAAGCAGTTCGGCGTGGCCGCGGCCAAGCAAGAATCTCCAAGTCGCTCCCGGCGGCGGCGGGTATCGTGACCGCATGGCTTGCATGAGAGTTGCGCTCGGGTCGCATTCGCGCCCGGCATAGAAAGTTCCGCAGTAGAGTCGTGGCATGAACGCCACGGCCGTATACGAGGGCGACGCGCTCTCGGTGTTCGACTACCGCTGCACCGCCGGCCCGGCCGACAAGCCCTACGTCGAAGTGCGCGAGACCCACTCGCTCTCCTACGTGCGCCGCGGCAGCTTCGGCTGCCGCACGCTCGGCGAGGAGCACGAGCTGGTGGCGGGCGCGGTGATGGTGGTACGCCCGGGGCGCGAGTACATGGCGACGCACGAGCACCACGGCTGCGGCGACGAGTGCCTGTCGTTCAAGCTTTCGGCCGAGCTGGCCGATTCGTTCGACGACGAGGTCTGGGGCCTGGCGCGCCTCGCGCCGCTGCCCGAGCTGATGGTGCTCGGCGAGCTCGCGCAGGCCGCGGTCGAAGGCCGCACCGGCATCGGTGTGGACGAAGCCGCCTTGCTTTTCCTGTCCAAGGCGTCCTCCATAGCGTCCGGAGGGCAGGAGATTTTCAGGTTGAAAGAGAAGGAAAGGCGGCGCGCGGTCGACGCGGCGCTGTGGCTCGAGGCGAACGCGGCCGAGCCGGTGGGGCTGGAGCATGCGGCGCGCTACGCGGGGCTGTCGCCGTTCCACTTCCTGCGCCTGTTCACCAAAGTGACCGGGGTGACGCCGCACCAGTACCTGGTGCGCACCCGGCTTCGGCGCGCGGCGCGGTTGCTGTCGCGGGAAGACCTGCCCATTACCGAGGTCGCGCTCGACTGCGGCTTCGCCGACCTGTCGAACTTCGTGCGGACGTTCAAGCGCGTGGCGGGAATGTCGCCGGGGAAATTCCGCAAGAAATTCCAAGATCGCCCCGCCGCGCCGGCCTAACGTGGAGTCTCCACAAGGAGACGACCATGTTCGACCACATCGGAGTGAGAGTGAAGGACCTGAAGAAGTCGGCGCGCCTGTATGAGGCGATGCTGGCGCCGCTTGGCCACGTCGCGGGATCGAAGGGCGACGGCTACGCTGGCTTCGGGCCGAAGGGCAAGCCGGCGCTGTGGCTGCATGCCGACCAGAACGGCGGCGGAGGCCATGTTGCCCTCCGGGCGCCTGACAGGGCTGCGGTGGACTTGTTCTACAAGGAAGGGCTGAAGGCCGGGGCGAAGGACAACGGCTTCCCGGGCATCCGCGCCGACTACAGCCCCACCTACTACGCTGCGTTCCTCATCGACCTCGACGGCAACAACGTCGAGGCGGTGTGCATGAGCAAGTAACAGTACGTCGCCCCCGCGAAAGCGGGGGCCCATGGGTTCCCGCTTTCGCGGGAACGACAACTCATACGTCTTCCCATTTGCCGTACGGCTTGGTGATGATCTCCATCAGGTGGCCGCTGGGGTCCTGGAAATAGACCCCGCGGCCGCCGAAGTGATGGTTGATCTTTCCTTCCTGCGACATGTGGGGATCGGCCCAGTACTTAAGCTTCTTGTCCTGGATGCGGCCGTAGATCTGATCGAACTCCTGGTCCGTAACCAGAAATGCGTAGTGCTGGATCTGCGGCTCCATGTCGCCGGCGCTGAGGTAGGCGAGGGTGACCTGATTTGCCACCTCGACGTCGAGGAACGGGCCGAACGGTTTCGCCGCTGGAAGGCCGAGCAATCCAGTCAGGAAATCGGCCGCCGCCCGCGGATCCTTCGAGTGGACGATGGTGTGGTTCAGTTTGGGCATGGGTGGTAGCCTAATATCACGCGATCATGGGATTGAGCATAGCGTCCGCGACGCTATGATCCCCTAGGCAGGGGAGGGTGGGATGGGACCCGAGGGATTGCAGGCGTACGGCGCGCAGCAGCGCACGCTCGAGTGGCTGGGGATAGGACTGTTCGTGCCGCTTGCCTGCTGGAGCATGTGGCGGCTGGTCGACGCCACCGGCGCCTGGTTTCTGCCGGTCGCGCTGGCGGCGGCGCTGTGCGCCTGGGCGGCCTCGGACCTGCTCAGCGGCCTGGTGCACTGGGCGTTCGATACCTTCGGCAGCATCCACACGCCGGTGATCGGCCCGGCGTTCATCCGGCCGTTCCGCGAGCACCACTTCGACCCCGCCGCCATCACGCGCCACGATTTCGTCGAGACCAACGGCTCCAACTGCCTCGCCTGCTCGCCGCTGCTGGTTTCCGCCAGCCTGATGCCGCTCGACTCGGGCTACTGGATCGCCGCGCAGTCGTTCATGCTGTTCACTGCGCTGGGCGTGCTCGCGACCAACCAGTGCCACAAGTGGGCGCACACGGATGAGGCCCAGG
>DASUZH010000514.1:0-4543 GCA_036376975.1 Burkholderiales bacterium
GAAGCGGAGCTGCGCCAGGCCATCGCCCGCTCGGGCGCCGAAGGCGTGATGATCACCCGGGTCACCCGCGTCGAGCGCTCGAAGACCGAGCTGTCCGGCAGCGAGGTCGCCGTGTTCTACGGCTGGGGCGGCTTCTACGGCTACTACTCGGGCGTGTGGTCGACGGTCAGCGCCCCCGCGCAGACCGTCACCGGCCCGCAGTGGACCGTCTCCGAGACACGCCTGTTCGACGCGCGGAACGGCGCGCTCGCCTGGCGCGGCCTGGTCGACACGAAGGAGACCGACAACTTCAACAAAGCCCTGACGCAGTACATCGAGGTCATTTTCGACGCCATGGTCGGCGACCGGGTCATCTAGGGAAGAACTCATCCATGCGAAAAATCCTGTCCGCCCTGCTCGCCTGCGCCTTACTGACTGGTTGCGCCACCCGCGGCCCCGACACGACGATCGACGTGACCTGGGCGGCGCCGGGGCTGCCGCCGGCCAAGTCTTTCAAGCGGCTGCTGATCATCACCGTGGCGTCCAGCGAGTTCGTGCAGGAAGCCTTCCAGAAGGAGATGGCGGCGGAGCTGACAAAGCAAGGCGTCAACGCCGTGGCATCGCGCGCCTACTTCACCCGCTACACCGATGCCGAGCGCGCGCGCTTCGCGCGCAGCATCGAGGAATCGGGCGCCGACCACGTCATGCTCGCGCGCGTCACCACCACCGCGAGCAAGGCGTACGAAGACCGCGGCACGATCATCGGGCCGGGCGGCGAGCCCTACGGCGACGCGAGCGGCATCCAGGGCGCCTACGCGCGCTACTTCTACCCGGGCACGGTCGTTTCGGGAGCCGACGCGACAGTGGACACCGTGACCTCGGAGACCTCCATCTTCGCCGCGAAAGGCGAGAAGCTCATCTGGTCCGCGCGTATCCGCACGAACAACGCCCAGCGGACGACCGGCGCGCACTACGCCCCGCAGTACGTAGACGTGATCCTCGGCGCGATGAAGAAGGACAAGCTGCTCTGACCTGCTGACCCGCGAGACCGCCTGCGCTGGCGCTACCGCGGCGCCGGCCTCGGGGCGGTCTGGTGGATGCTGCGCGAGCCTTCGCCCTCGGCCTCGTCGCGCGAGCGCTCCTGCAACAGCCATTCGGCCAGGCCGGCGTCGGTCTCGCAGTCGCTGCCGCGGTTCGCGTTGCAGCGCGCTATCGCACGCTCGCGCTGGCGCGCGGCCTGCGCGGCCGGCACGCTTCCCGGCGTCGGCTGCACCGGCGTCGCCAGCCACTCGGCAAGTCCTGCGTCGCTCTCACAGTCCGTCCCCCGGTTTGCGTTGCAGCGCTCGATCGCCTGCTCGCGCTCCGCCGACCTGCCGCCCTGCTGCTGCGCCCAGGCAGGCACCGCCAGAATCGATCCTAGAACCGCCACCGAGAGAATCTTCACGGCTGTGCGTGCTCCCTTCCGCGCCAACAGACTACGCGCGCTGATAGCTACAGGCAACCCTGCGTCGGTCTAGCCGACCCAGGCGCGGGCGTTGCGGAAGAGCTGCATCCAGGGCGAGTCTTCGCCGGCGTTGTCCGGGGCCCAGGACATCTGCGCGTTGCGGAACACGCGCTCGGGGTGCGGCATGACGATGGTGAAGCGGCCGTCGGCGGTGGTGAGGCCGGTGATGCCCTGCGGGGTGCCGCTCGGGTTGTAGGGATAGAGGCCGGTCGCCCGGCCGCGGTTGTCGACGTACCGCATGGCCACGATCGCCTTTTCAATGGAATCTTTTTCAAACACAGCTCTTCCTTCGCCGTGCGCGGTGACGATCGGGATGCGGCTGCCGGCCATGCCCTTGAACAGGATCGACGGGCTCTCGGTCACTTCGACCATCACCAGCCGCGCCTCGAACTGCTCGGAGCGGTTCTTCATGAACAGCGGCCAGTGCTGCGCGCCGGGCACCAGCTCGCGCAGCTGGCCCATCATCTGGCAGCCGTTGCACGCGCCGAGCGCGAAGGTGTCGCTGCGCGCGAAGAAGCGCTCGAACTCGCCGCGCACCTTCGCGTTGTAGAGGATGGTGCTGGCCCAGCCGCGGCCGCCGCCGAGCACGTCGCCGTACGAGAAGCCGCCGCCCGCGGCGAACCCCTTGAAGCCGGCGAGCGTCATGCGGCCGGCGATCAGGTCGGTCATGTGCACGTCGACCGCCTCGAAGCCGGCGCGGTCGAACGCGGCGGCCATCTCGACCTGGCCGTTCACGCCCTGCTCACGCAGTACGGCGATCTTGGGCCTGACGTTCGAAGCAACTTGAATATTCTTTTCTTCAAAAGACAAGGAAACCGAAAGGCCCGGATCGCCGGCGTCGAGGATGCGGTCGTATTCCTCGCGCGCGCAGTCGGGGTTGTCGCGCAGGGTCTGCATGCGCCAGCTGGTCTCGCTCCAGGCGCGCTGCAGGTCGATGCGCTTCGCGCTGTACACCGTCCGGGCGTTGCGCGTGACGCGCACTTCGTCGCGCGGGTTGAGCTCGCCGATGACGTGCGAGCAGGCGTCGAGCCCGGCTTCGCGCAGCGCCGCCATCAGCTTGCCGCGGTCGGCGGCGCGCACCTGCAGCAACGCGCCCAGCTCCTCGTTGAACAGGGCGGCGAGCGCGAGGTCGCGCGCGCGGCCGGCGAGCTGCTCCTCGCCGTCGCGCTTGAAGGCGTCGACGTCGTCCGCCGCCGCGTCGAACGCGATCGGGTCGAGGTTCAGGGTGACGCCGCAATGCCCGGCGAAGGCCATCTCGCAGACCGCCGCGAACAGCCCCCCGTCGGAACGGTCATGGTAGGCAAGGATGGATGACCTCTGCTCCTGCACTACCTTGAAGAAACGCTTGAGCAAATCAGGCGAATCGAGGTCGGGGCACTGGTCGCCCAGCTGCGAGTAGACCTGCGCGAGGATCGAGCCGCCCAGGCGGTTGCGCCCGCAGCCGAGGTCGACCAGGATCAGCTCGGTGTCGCCGGCGTCGGTGCGCAGGCGCGGCGTCAGCGTGGCGCGCGCGTCCTCGGCGCGGGCGAACGCCGAGACGATGAGCGACATCGGCGCCACCACCTCCTTGCCCTGCCACGCGGTGCGCATCGACAGCGAATCCTTGCCGACCGGGATCGACACGCCGAGCGCCGGGCACAGCTCGAGCGCCACTGCTTTCACGGTGTCGTAGAGCGCCGCGTCCTCGCCCGGATGGCCCGCGGCCGCCATCCAGTTTGCGGAAAGCTTTATTTGGCCCAAACCATCTATTTTTGCGGCGGCAATGTTCGTGATCGCCTCGCCCACCGCCATGCGGCCCGAGGCGGGCGCGTCGATCAGCGCGAGCGGCGTTCGCTCGCCGATCGCGAACGCCTCGCCGGCGTAGCCCGCGTAGTCGGCGAGGGTCACGGCGCAGTCGGCCACCGGCACCTGCCACGGCCCGACGAACGGATCGCGCGCGCACAGCCCGCCGACGGTGCGGTCGCCGATGGAGACCAGGAAGGTCTTGTTCGCCACCGCCGGATGGCGCAGCACGCGGGCGACCGCGCCTTCCAGAGTCACTTTTTCCAACGACAACGGATTCAACCCGGAAGAAACGCGCTGCACGTCGCGCAGCATCTTCGGCGGCTTGCCGAGGATCACCTCGAGGTCGATGTCGACCGGCCGGCCGCCGAGCCTGGCGTCCTCCACGACCAGCTTGCCGTCGGCGGTGGCGGTGCCGAGCACCGCGAACGGGCAGCGCTCGCGGTCACAGATGCCGCGGAAAAGATTCAACTTTTCAGGAGAAAGAGCGAGAACGTATCGCTCCTGCGCTTCGTTGCACCAGATCTCGCGCGGCGACATGCCGCTGTCCTCGGACGGGATGGCGCGCAGGTCGAGGCGCGCGCCGCGCCCGGCGGCGTGCGCCAGCTCGGGGATGGCGTTCGACAGGCCGCCGGCGCCGACGTCGTGGATCGAGAGGATCGGGTTGGCGGCGCCGAGCTGCCAGCAGCGGTCGAGCACCTCCTGCGCGCGGCGCTCGATCTCGGCGTTGCCGCGCTGCACCGAGTCGAAGTCGAGCTCGGCCAGGTTGGCGCCGGCGCCCATCGACGAGGCGGCGCCGCCGCCCATGCCGATCAGCATGCCCGGCCCGCCGAGCTGCACGATCAGCGTGCCCGGCGGCAGCGGCGCCTTCGCCGACTGCACGGCGCTCAGGCTGCCGAGGCCGCCCGCCAGCATGATCGGCTTGTGGTAGCCGCGCGCATTTTCCCCGTCGGCGTGCTCGAAGGTGCGGAAATAGCCGGCCAGGTTGGGGCGGCCGAACTCGTTGTTGAACGAGGCGGCGCCGATCGGGCCCTCCAGCATGATGTCGAGCGCCGAGGCGATGTGGCCTGGCTTGCCGGGATCGCGCTCCTCCCAGGGCTGGGCGCCGCCCGGAATGCGCAGGTGCGACACCGAGAAGCCGACCAGCCCGGCCTTCGGCTTGGCGCCGCGGCCGGTGGCGCCCTCGTCGCGCAGCTCGCCGCCCGAGCCGGTCGCCGCGCCCGGAAAGGGCGAGATCGCCGTCGGGTGGTTGTGCGTCTCGCACTTGATGACGATGTG
>DASUZH010000515.1:0-10100 GCA_036376975.1 Burkholderiales bacterium
GGCCTGCGACATGCCGACCGCCTCGCCGCCCGCCTTCTCGATGAAGCTCTTCTGCACCTCGGGCAGCGCGAGGGTGGCGCGCACTTCCTTGTTGATGCGGTCGACTACGGCTTGCGGCGTGCCTTTCGGCGCGAACAGGCCGACCCAGATCGAGGCGTCGAGGTCCGGGATGCCGGCGTCGCGCGGCGTGGCCCACGACGGGTCGAGCGGCGACTTCTTCGCGGTGGTGATGCCGATCACCTTGCCGCGGCCGGACTTGATGTGCGGCATCGCGCCCGGCGCAGCCATCACGCCGAAGTGCACGTCGCCCGCGGCCACCGCGGCCGCCGCCGGCGCGCCGCCCTTATAGGGCACATGGAGCAGCTGGATGCCGGCCGCCTGCGCCAGCCACTCGCCGGCGAGGTGGTTGATGCTGCCGTTGCCGGCCGAGCCGAAGCTGATCGCGCCCGGCTTCGCCTTCGCCTGCGCCACCAGCTCCTGGAAGCTGTTGAACGGCGCGCCGGCGGTGGCGAGGTAGAGCATCGGCGCGTCGCTCACCATGGTGATGGCGGCGAAGTCGCGCTCGAGCTCGTAGGGCACGTCGTTGAACAGCGCCGGGTTCACGGCGAACTCGCCGGTATGCGCCATCAGCAGCGTGTAGCCGTCGTTGGGGCTTTTCGCCGCCGCGGTGGTGGCGATGAAGCCGTTGCCGCCGGGGCGGTTCTCGACGACGAACTGCCAGTTCACGCGCTGCTGCATCGCCTGCGCGAGAACGCGCGCGGTGGTGTCGACCGCGCCGCCCGGTGCGAACGGCACCAGCATGCGGATCGGTTTGGACGGATAGTCCTGCGCATTCACGGCAAACGAGCAAAGCAACGCCAGTCCAAGGATGATTCTCATGTCTTCCTCCGTTTCTTCGCGGCCAGCTCGACCGCCTCGATGATCTGCGGGTAGGCCGCGCAGCGGCACAGGTTACCCGACAGGTAGTGCTTGATCTCTTCCTCGCTCGGCTGCGGGTTCTCGTCCAGCAGCTGGCGCGTCATCAGGATGAAGCCCGGCGTGCAGAAGCCGCACTGGAACGCGGCGCTCTCGATGAACGCCTCCTGCACCGCGTCGAGCTCCCCGCCCTCTTCCACGGTCTGCACCTGGGCATTCTCGATCTGGGTTGCAAGATACAGGCAACCCGAGACCGCCGTCCCGTCCACCAGCACCGTGCAGCAGCCGCACAGGCCCTGGCCGCAGCTCTCGCGCGCGCCGTACAGGCCGAACGCCTCGCGCAGCACCTCGACCAGGCTCTCGTGCGGCGCCACCTGCGCCGAAACAGGCTCGCCATTCAGCCTGAAGTGGATTTCCTTCCTCATTTCTGCATCGCCATGTAAACCATTTCCGGAGTGAGCGGAAGCTCGGTGAGCCGCACGCCGACCGCGTCGTGGATGGCGTTGGCGATCGCCGGCGAGACGCCGAAAGTGGCGGTCTCGCCCACCCCCTTGCCGCCGAACGGGCCGGTGCGCTGCTCGGCGTCGACCGCCTCGTTCACCATGCTCGCCGGCAGGTCGTGGAACCCCGGGATCTTGTACTCGGCGAGCGAGGCGTTGCGCAGCTGGCCCTCGGCGTCGAACTCCATCTTCTCCGACAGCGTGAAGCCGAGCTGCATGATCGCCGCGCCGGTGAGCTGCGTCTCGACGATGCGCGGGTTGATCGGCGTGCCGACGTCGGCGACGTTGACCAGGCGCGCGATGCGCACCCGGCCGGTCTCGGTGTCGACCTCGATCTCCACGCCGCTCGCGCCGACCATCCAGAACGGCGTCGCGTTGTCGGTGAGGCCGTCGGCGTCGGGCGAGGTGTAGCTCGGCACGAAGCTCGCCTGGCCGAGCAGGTTGCCCGCCTGCATGCCGTACTTCTTCCTGAACGCGTCCTTCAGCGGAGCGTCGGCAGGAATCTGCATCTCCTGCCTGAACGCCTTCACTTTCTGCAGGGCATCCTGCGCAGCGAGCTTCACCGCGTTGCCCATGTGGAACAGCGAGCGCGAGCCGAGCGTGGCCATGTCGTAGGGCGTGACGTCGGTGTCGGAGTGCACCACCTTGACCGACTCGGCCGTCACCCCCAGCACTTCCGCGGCGATCTGCGCCATCGCCGTGTCGGAGCCCTGCCCCATGTCGACCGTGCCGCAGTACACCGTGACCGCCCCGTCGACGTTCACGCTGACCGCCGCGAACGACGTGGTCGGCGCGACGCAGGCCTTGATGCCGATGGCGATGCCGCGGCCGCGGCGTAGCGTGCCGGTGCCGCGATCGAAAGGCTTCTCCCATCCCATGAGAGTCGAAAGCCTCTCCAGAACCTTGCCGGTGGCGGCGTCGCGCAGCACCGTGCCGGTGGCGTGCGTGCCGCCGTCCTGCAGCAGGTTCTTGCGGCGGAATTCCAGCGGATCGGCGCCGAGCTCGCGCGCCATCATGTCGGTGTGGCTCTCGTAGGCCCACACCAGCTGCGGGATGCCGAAGCCGCGCAGCGCGCCCGCCGGCGGCAGGTTGGTGTAGAGCGCGTACGAATCCACCGACACGTGCTCGATGTCGTACGGGCCGGGCGCGGTGAAGCCCGACTTCTGCGTCACGCGCGGGCCGATGTCGGCGTAGGCGCCGCCGTTCCACCACACCTCGCACTCGCGCGCCACGATGCGGCCGCCCTTGTCCACGCCGCTCTTGATGCGGAACGTGGTGGCGTGCTTGGTGATGGTGAAGAACTGCTCTTCCATGCTCAGGGAAACCTTGACCGGTCGTTTCGTGAGCAGGGTCAGGGCTGCGACCAGCGCCTCCAGCTTGATATAGAGCTTGGCGCCAAAGCCGCCGCCGAGGAACGGCACCCGCACCCGCACCCTGTTCTCCGGCCAGCCGAGCAGGCGCGCGATCTCGATGCGCACGAACGACGGGCTCTGCGAGGCGGTGTGCAGCGTGAGCGTGTCCTCGGTGCACTCGGCCACCGAGACCAGCGGCTCGAGCGGGGTATGCATGACCTGCTGGGTGCGGAAGCGGTGCTCGAACACCTTGTGCGCCTTCTTCAAGGCGGCGGCCGCGTCTCCGCGGCGCAGGTGGAAGTCGAGCGCGATGTTGGTGTTCTTCTTGCCCTTGAGGTGCTTCAGGTCGGGGAAGGTGCCGGCGGGCTTCAGCTCGTCGTGCACCACCGCCTTCGAGGTCATCGCCTCGACCTCGTCGTACACCGGCGGCAGCGGCTCGTACTCGGCGCTGATCAGGTGGACCGCCTCCTCCGCCACGTGCGGGTCGGAGGCCAGCACCACCGCGACCGGCTCGCCGACGTAGCGCACCTTGTCCACGGCAAGGATCGGCTGGTCGTGGAACGCCGGGCCGTAGAACGGATCGGGCACCACCTCGCGGATCTCCTTCGAGGTGACCACCCGGTATACGCCGGCGACGGCTTGCGCGGCCGACACGTCGATGCGCTTGATGCGGCCGTGCGACACCGTGCTGCGGAAGATCTTGCCGTACAGCATCCCCGGCAGGCGCAGGTTGTGGACGTACTCGGCGCGCCCGGTGACCTTCAGCCAGGACTCGAGCCGCGGCACCGCGCGGCCGACCTGCCCGGTCTCAGTTGGCGTTGCGCGCTTCATCGATCGCCCGCTTCAGGTAGACGCGGATCAGCTGCTTCTTGTAGGCCGCCGACCCGTGCAGATCGCTTTCGATATGCAGCTCGTCCACCGCGTCGGCCGAGGCAAGCCGGGTCGGCCGGTCGGTTGCGGCGCTGACGAAAAATCGCGCTTCTTCCCCAAGGCAGACCGCCACGCCCACTGCGGGCCAGTCGTCCATCGAGCGCGTAGTGCACTTGAGGTAGGCGGCGCGCCGCTTGCCCATCGCCGGCACGTCGATGCGCTCGATCAGCTCGTTGCGCTTGAGCGTGGTCTCCAGGTAGCCGGCGTACAGCGATTCCACCGGCGCGGTACGCTGGCCGTGCGGACCCGCGATGGTGGCGACCGCGCCGAGCGCGCTGAGCAGCGGCGGCAGGTCGGTGTGCGGATCGCCGTGCGCGAGGTGGCCGCCGAGGCGCGCCACGTTGCGCACGCGCACGTTGGACAGCGTGCGCAGCGTGCGGGGAATCGCCGGCCAGCCGCGCCGCACCAGGTCCGATCGTTCCAGCTCGCGCAGCGAGGTCATCGCGCCGATGCGCAGCTCGCCGGCCGCTCCAATCTCGATGCCGCCGAGGCCGAGCCTGCGCAGGCTCACCAGGCGCGCCGGGCGCAGCACGCCCGCCTTCATCATCAGCATCAGCGCGGTGCCGCCGGCAAACGGGCGGGCGTCCTCGGCGCCGAGCAGCGCGACCGCCTCGCGCAAGGATGACGGCTCCAGCAGTTCGAACGGCGCCATGGAGCGGCGAATCTAGCCTGCCCGGCGTCGGCGCGTAAAGCGGAATTACGAGTGTTTCAACTGCCCGCCGGCGGCCAGCGCACCGGACGGCCGCCGAGGCTGCCCTGGTAGCCGGAGAAGCCGAGCCCGGCGATGACGTGGAACATCGCCTCGTCCTCGACGTTCTGCGCGATCACCGGAATGTCGAGCTGGCGCGCGGCCGACACCAGCGACTCGGCGTAGAAGCGCGCGCCGCTGCTCGCCAGCATGGTGGCGATGTGCACCCCGGCGAGCTTGATGTAGGCTGGCTGCAGGCGCTGCGCCAGCCCCAGGCTGTCGCGCCGCATGCCGAAGCTGTCGAGGCCGAAGCGCGCGCCGGCGCCGACGACGGCGCGCGCGAACGCCGTCGCGGCGGCCTCGTTCTGCAGCGCAGCGTGCTCGGACAGCTCGAAGGTCAGCCGCGCGGCCATCGCCGGATCGGCGCGCAGGGCCTGCGCCAGCCACTGCCTGAACGCCTCCGCCTCCACCGAGCGGATCGAAAGGTTGACGCTGATCGCGCCCTGGCGGCCGCGCGCCCCTTCCAGCACGCGCTCGATCACCGCGCGGTCGAGCTGCTCGCCGAGGCCCTGGGCGACGACCACCGGCAGGAACTCCGCCGCCGCCAGCTCGCGGCCGTCGGCGTCGCGCAGGCGCGCCAGCACCTCGGTATGCATCGCGCGGTGATCGCTCAGGCGGTAGGCGACCTGCCCCGCCAGGTCGACGCGCTTCGCGGCGAGCGCGTCGCTCACCAGCGCGAGCAGCTCCGCGCTCGGCTTCGCCGCCGCCGTCGACGGCGGCGCGGCGCGCAGCAGGACCACGCCGTCGGCCGCTTCGCGCGCCTTGAGGAGCGCGGCTTCGGCGGCCGCCACCGCATGCCGCAACGGCGCGGCGCCGTCGCGGATCTCGGCGCCGCCGCAGGACACCTTGTCGCTGCGCGCGAGGCCGACCCGCTTCAGGCTGGCGCGCGCCTCGGCGCGCAGCTTGCCGAGCCCTTCGCGGGCGGCGTCGAAGCTCATGCCGGGCAGCGCCAGCACGGTGAGGGCCCCTCCCCAGCGCGCGGCCAGGCCGCCGGAAGTAGTGGCGGCCTCCTGGAACGCGCCGCAGATTTCCCGCAGCAGCGCGTCGCAGCGCTCGGCGCCGAGCCTGCGGTTGGCCGCGGCAAGATCGCCCAGCTCGACGAGCGCGAGCACGCCGGCGAACGGCGCGTTGTCCCCCTCGTAGAGCTCGCCGAAGCGGGCGGCGAAGCCGCGCGCGTTGAGCAGCCCGGTGACCTGGTCGCGGTGCGCCGCGTCCTGCAGCTTCTCGGCGCGCCGCGTCTCGCCCTCCACCGTCTCGTTCACCCTGCGCGACAGCAGGTTGATCGCCTCGACCGCGCGCGCCAGCTCGCGCGTCGACGGCCGCAGGCGCAGGGTGACGAAATTGCGCGCCGCGATCGCCAGCGCGGCGCTCTCCACCGCGGCGAGCGGCCGCAGCACGTCGCGCAGGAACATGCGCAGCGCGATCAGCGAGGCGGCGTAGATGAACAGCAGGTAGATCAGCGTGTCGCGCGCCGTCTGCCACAGCTGCTCGTAGGCGAAGCGCGGGTGCACGGTGACCTGCACCTTGCCGAGCTGGCGCCATCCGCCGCTCACCAGCGACTCGGCGGTCGGCGCGGGCAGCTCGAACAGCCGCGCGAACCACTCCGGGTAGCGGCCCTGCACCGGGGCCAGGCTGCGGCTCACCAGCCGCTCGCCGCCCGCGGCGATGTATTCGATCTTCTCGTAGTGGCCGCGGTCGAACGCGGGGTTGATCACCGTCTCGGCGAGCGCCGCGTCGTCGCCGCGCAGCAGCACGCCGAGCGACAGGCCGATCGAGGTGGCGGCGTCCTGCGCCAGCGACTCGAGCTGGCGCTGCAGGCTGGCGTGCGTGCTGCGCAGGTGGATCGCCTGCACCCCGACCAGGGCGAAGAAGAAGATCGCCGACACCACCCAGGCGACCTGGCGGCCGAGCGGCAGCGGGCGGCGCGGCCGCCTCATGTGCGCCGCTCGCGCTCGAGGCGGGCGATCAGCGCGCTCCAGTTGCGGATCTGCGTCGGCGAGCCGCTGCGGCCGCGCATCTCCACCCACACCTCCTCGTCGTTGAAGCTGTACACCGGGATCAGGTCGGTGCGCTGCGAGGCGGGCTGCACGCGGTCCTCGAGGTTGTCCAGCACCAGCGGCTCGGCGTCGGGCCGCGAGTAGTAGGCGAGCACCATGTGCGCCTGGTTCAGCTTCACCGACTTGACGTAGGTGAGCCGCAGCTTGGCGATCGGCACGCCCAGCTCCTTCAGCAGGAAGTACTTCGCGATGGTGTAGTCCTCGCAGTCGGCGCCGTTGCTCGCCACCGACTCGGCCGGCGTCGCCCAGTAGTCCTCCGCGCCCCAGTGCTTGTCGTCCTCGACGAAGGCGATGCGGTTGAGCACCCGGTTCACCTCGTCGAGCAGGTCGCGCTCCGAGCCAGGCGCGGCGCCGCGCGCGCGCGCGTAGCGCTTCCAGGCGTGCAGACGCTCGGTGGCGGGCGCGCCGAAGCGCTTGCCGTAGGCCTCGATCAGCCTTTCGGACACCGCGCTGGTGAAGCCGAGCGGCGCGTACGGCTGCGCATCCCGCGTGCCGATGACGCTGGTGGCAAGCAGCGCCGCGCCCGCCAGAACGAGGAGCGACCGGATGACCAGCACGTTATACGCCGAGCGAGCGGCGGACGAAGGCGAGCGGCTTGCGCAGCAGGTAGTAGCCGAGCGTGACGCGCCCGGCGTAGATCTTGGCCGTGCCGCGCAGGCCGATGCGCGGCAGCCCCTGGTCCGGCTTGAGGCGCGCACGCACCACGTAGGCGAGCGTGCCGTCCGGGCCGAGGGTGGCCTCGTAGCTCGCGCGCTCGATGGTCGCCTCGATCGAGGACAGCGGGTCGACGTGCAGGATCAGGCTGACTTCCGCGCCCGGCTCGAGCTCGACCGCGTCCTCGGGCGGCAGGTAGATGGTGACGTCGATCACCGAAGGGTCGGCGATCAGCATCACGCGCTCGCCGACCTGCACCGGCCGGCCGCGCCATTCCTCCTGCCCGGGGAAGATCGCCAGCCCGCCCTGCGGCGCGTACAGCTTGGACTTGCCGAGCAGCTCCTGCAGGAAGGTCACTTCGGCGCCCTTCTCCTGCATGCGGGCGCTCAGCACCTGCAGCTCGAGGCGGCTCGCCTCGTCGCTGAACGACTTGAAGGTGGCGCGCTGCAGGTCGGCGCGCGCGATGTCGAGGGTCTTGCTGGCCAGCTCGAGCCGGTTGCGCAGCGACGTGTCGTCGAGCACCGCCACCAGCTGGTCGGCCTTCACCACCTCGTTCGGCTTGACCACGATCTCGCGCACCACGCCGTCGATCGGCGAGGTGACCGGGATCGGCCGCAGCGGCGTGATCTCGGCCGGCGCCAGCGCGCTCAGGCGCACCGGGATCAGCGAGACCAGCGCGATCACCGCGGCGGCGATGGCGGTGGTGCGCCAGGTGACCGGGTTCTTCAGCCAGCGCTTGAGCTGGTGCTTGTCGCTGCGCCAGGCCCACAGGCCGTAGCCGGTGGAGCGCGCGATCCATTCGGCCGAAGCCTGCTCGGCTTCGGAGAACTCCTCGCCGCGGAAGAACAGGACGCCGCCGAGCGCCTCGCCGGCCGGCCCGCGCAGCGGGCAGTGCAGCAGGTGCGCCGGCGCCCAGTCCTCGGCGTCGGCGGCGACCGCCTCGGGCAGCCCGCCGGCGGCGAGCGCCTGCGTCGACTCGAACGGCTCCGGCGTAATGCCGCGCACCAGGCGCACCAGCCACTGCTGGTAGGGGCTGTCGGCGGAAACGTCGGCCAGCCCCGAGGCGGCGGCGATCAGGGGCCGCGAGAACACGTCCCACCGCCACAGGATCGCCTGGTCGAAGCGCAGCACCTGCGAGCCGTCGTTCACCGCGCGGAAGGCGACCTCGCGGTTGGAGGTGGCCGACTGGATGCGGCGCTCGAACTCGAGCAGCGCCAGCACCGGGTTCGGCGTCTCGCTCACCGCGGCTGGTTGAAGCTGGCGACGCCGATCATGCCGGGGACCAGGCCGTCGCTGTTCTCGATGCGCGCCTCCAGCTCGAGCTGCTGGCTGACGCCGTCGACGCGCGAGTTGAGCTTGCTGACCCTGGCCTGGTAGCCCTGGCCGTTGTTGGCCAGGATGGTGACCGGCGTGCCCGGCTTGAGCCAGGTGATCCACGCCGCCGGCACGAAGATCTGCGCCTTCAGCGTCGCCGGGTTGACCAGGTCGACCAGCGGCTGGCCGGACTGCACGCTCTCGGCGCCCTTCACGCGCAGGCGCGCGACGCGGCTGCGGAACGGCGCCAGCACGCTGCAGTAGCGGACTTGCTCGCGGCGCAGGGTCACCTGGCTGCGCGCCTTGTCGGCGGCGGCCGCGGCCACCGTGACCTCGAGCTCGCCCGCCGCGCCGAGGGCCTGCAGCTTCAGGCGCGCGACGTGCGTCTCGCGCGCGCTGCGATAGTCCGCATCGGCGGCTGCGAGCTGCGCGCGCTGCTCGCCGCAGTCGAACTCGATCAGCAGCGCGCCGCTCTTCGCCTCGTCGCCGAGGCCGACGTGCACCTTGCGGATGCGGCCCGCCATCTGGCTGGAAAGGATGGTTTCCTCGCTCGCCAGGATCAGCGCGGCGATCTCGCCGGCGGCCGGGGCATTCGCGGCGGCTTCCGGCTTCGGCGGCGGCGCGGCGGCCTCGGGTTTCGGGGGCGGCGGCGCGGGCGGCTTGGGCGCGGGGGCTTCCGCCTTCGGCGCCGGCGCCTCGAACTTCGCTGCCGGGGCGCGCCCCGGGCCTTCGCTGCAGGCCGCGAACAGGCCGAGCGCGACCCAGGCGGCGACGAACAGCACCGCCAGCGAGCGCTTCATCGGCCGGCTCCCGCCGGCAGGGCGCCGGCGTCGATCGATGCGTCGAGCCGCAGCGGCAGCGGCGCGGGCGCGTCCTGCCGCGGCGCGAGGGCGCGCGCCTTGACGGGATTCCCCAGGCGCTGGGCCATGCGCAGGCTGGCCTGGGTGACGCGCTTGGCCGCCAGCTCGGACACCAGGCGGTAGACCGCGCCTTCGCCGAGCGCGCGCCACTGTTCGTCGTCCACCGGGTCGCTCAGCGTGGTGCGGAACTCCCGGCTCAGGGTCGCGTTGCTGCTGCCGCGCGGCACCACGCTGACCGCGACCCGCGCGGTGCGCACGCCGTCCTTCGGCGCGTCGAGCGACAGGCGCAGGTCGACCTGCGCGTCGGGCTCGCCTTCGGCGGAGAACCCGGCCGTGTCGAGCGCCCGCTTGAGGCCCTGCTCCACCAGCTTGCCGATCTTCGGCTGCGCGCCGCTCACCACGCCGGCGGCGACGCGCGGCTTGACCGTCGGCGGGCGCTTGCTGAAGCTGGCGCCTTCCAGCTCGGTGAAGCGCACCTCGATCAGCTGCGCCAGCTCGGACACCGCGCGGGTCTCGTCGTCGCGCGGCACGGCGTCGTAGCCGACCGAGTTGTAGAGCCGCGCCACGCTCGCCTGCAGATTGGCGTAGCCGAGGTCGCGGTTGATGCGGCTGGCCAGGGCGCGGGCGCGCGCCCGCACCAGCTCGAGCTCGTTGTCGATGCCGGCCTTCTCGCTCGAGGCGAGGTGCTGCACGATCAGGTCGTCGTCGCGCACCGCCTCGTCCCAGATCAGGAACTCGTCGGCCACCAGCGTGTAGCGCACCGCGGCGAG
>DASUZH010000516.1:0-3225 GCA_036376975.1 Burkholderiales bacterium
GGCGTCGAGCGCGCCGACGAGCTGCGCGCTTTCCTCCGGCGTGCGTCCCCACGCCGCGCCGGCGTCGCGCGCGCGACGCCCGGACGGCGCGGCTTCGCCGGCGAAGCCGGCAGCGGCCTCCGGCGCGCTGGCCGCGGCCGGGCGCTTCTGCCGGTAGGCCGGGGCCTGGAAGCGCGGGTTGACGCGCTGGATGCGCTCGTCGAGGGACGGGTGCGTGGCGAACAGGCCGCCCAGCCGCAGGCGCAGGCTCTGGCCGAAGAACATGTGCGACATGTCCTCGGCGACGCGCGCCGAGATCAGCGCGCCGGCCGGCGCGCCGCGGATCTGGTCGAGCGCGCCGGCGATGCCGTCGGGGTTGCGGGTGAACTGCACCGACGAGGCGTCGGCGAGGAACTCGCGCTGGCGCGACACCGCGGCCTTGATCAGGCGGGCGAAGAACAGGCCGACGTAGCCGATGATGAACAGCGCCAGGCCGACCGCGAACAGGCCGGCGACGCCCTTGCTGTCGCGCGACCCGCGCATGCTCCGCATCACGAATTCGCCGATCGAGCCGATGAACACGATTCCCGCCAGCACGCCGAGCATGCGGATGTTGAGCCGCATGTCGCCGTTCAGGATGTGGCTGAACTCGTGGCCGACGACGCCCTGCAGCTCGTCGCGGTTGAGGGTCTCCAGCGCGCCGCGCGTCGCCGCCACCACCGCGCCCGACACGTCCCAGCCGGCGGCAAAGGCGTTGATGCCGCGCTCGCCCTCCATCACGTACACCGCCGGCACGCGCACGCCCGAGGCGATCGCCATTTCCTCCACCACGTTGACGAAGCGCCGCTCGAGCGGATCGCGGCTGTTCGGCTCGATGCGCCGCGCGCCGGCCATCGCGGCCACCGCGGCGCCGCCGCCGCCCAGCTTGGCTACGTTGAACAGGCTGACCACGAAGATGATCGCGGCGGTGACCGCCCCGCCCCAGACGTAGAGCGACAGCGGCACCTGCCTGAACAGCTCGCCGAGGCTCGCCGCCTGGTTGGCCTTCAGCTCGGACTCGCTCCACACCCAGACCGCTGCGAGCACCAGGTCGACCGCCGCCACCACCGCGATGACGGCGAGCAGGAACAGCAGCACCATCACCCGGCTGTTGCGCCGGGCAAGCGCCTGGTGCTGGAAGAAATTCACATCCCTAGAACGCGACCTTGGGCGCCTTGCGCTCCTCGGCCGACTCGGTCGCGGCGAGCAGCTCGGCCGGGCCGAAGCCGAACATGCCGGCGAAGATCGCGTCGGGGAACGACTCGCGCTTGGTGTTGTACTCCATCACCGAGTCGTTGAACGCCTGGCGCGCGAACGCCACCTTGTTCTCGGTGCTGGACAGCTCCTCCTGCAGCGAGATCATGTTGGTGTTCGCCTTCAGGTCGGGGTAGGCCTCGGCCAGCGCGAACATGCGGCCGAGCACGCCGGTGAGCGCGCCCTCGGCGGCGCCGAGCTGCTGGATCGCCGCGCCGCTGGCCGGATTGGCGTTGGCCGCCGAGGCCGCGGCGACCGCCTGGTTACGCGCCTTGATCACCGCCTCGAGCGTCTCGCGCTCGTGCTTGATGTAGCCCTTCGCCACCTCGACCAGGTTCGGAATCAGGTCGTAGCGGCGCTTGAGCTGCACGTCGATCTGCGCGAAGGCGTTCTTGAAGCGGTTGCGCAGCGCGACCAGGCCGTTGTAGATCATGATCGCCCAGACCACCAGCGCGACGACGATTGCCAGGAAAATCCAGAATCCCATGGCTCCCTCCCTTATGTTCGTACTATAGCTTAGGCGTCACGGCGCGGCGTTCCTGGGCGCGGCCGAGCGCGAGCGCCAGGGCAAGCGCGACCGCCGAGAGCACGATGGCGGCGAGCGGGATCGAGCGCAGCTCCATGCCGAGCGAGCGCAGCGCCGTGAACAGCCAGCCGCCGGCGGCGTCGGCGCCGCGCACGGCGACGATGTCGATCACGTTCTTCGCCTTGTACTTCTCGTCGCGCGCGAGGACCGTGAACAGCACCTCGCGCGCCGGATTCGAGATGGCGAAGTTGGCGGTGCGCTGCAGCGCCTGGAACGCCACCACCACGATCAGCACCGGCGACGCCGCCAGCACGGCGAAGCCGGCGGCAAACACGAACGGCAGCAGGGCGAGCGCCGGGCCGACGCCGAAGCGCGCGATCAGCTTGCCCGTAGCGGCAAACTGCACAAGGATCGTGAGGATTCCCACTACCAGATCCACCGTGGCGAAGATGCGGGTGCGCACCGCGGGATCGTCCGAGGCGGCGGCGACGATGGCGGCCTGCTCGAAGTAGAGGAAGGTCGCGGCCACCGACAGCAGCGCCACCCACAGCGTGATGCCGGCGATGTACGGCGAGCGCAGCACCATCACGATGCCGTCGAGCGCTCCGCCGCCTACCGGTGTTTCGGTTTTTGAGGGGCTGTTTTTCACTTCGAGGCGCGTAGCGCAGAGCACCGCGGCCTCGAGCAGCAACGCCGCGAGGATCAGCAGGTTGGTCGTGCCCACGACCTGCGCCAGGCCGATGGTAAGCGCGGGCCCGGCCAGCGCCCCGGCGCTTCCGCCGGCGGCGATGAAGCCGTACAGGCGCTTGCCCTGCTCCGAGCTGTAGAGGTCGGCCATGAACGACCAGAACACCGACACCGCGAACAGCACGAACACGCTGATCCAGACGAAGAACACGCGCGCCACGGTCTGGCGCTCGACGTCGAACGCCAGCAGCAGCCAGAACACCGCCAGGTTGGCGACGAAGAAGTGGTAGACCAGCGGGATGAAGACGCGGCGCGGCAGGCGGGCGACCAGCGCGCCGTAGAGCGGCACCGCGGCGAGCATCACTACGAAGGTCGCGGTGAACAGCCATTGCAGGTTGCGCACGCCGCCCGCCACGCCCATCTCGTCGCGCAACGGACGCAGGATGTAGTACGCCGCGAGCAGGCAGAAGAAGTACGCGAACGACCACAGCATGGCGCGGACCTCTTCGGGCCGCACCGCGACGAATCTGGATAGAAAGCTCAGGGCTTGAGCTGCAGCGCCTGACGCATCTCGGGCGCGGTCAGCACGCGGCCCGAGACCGCGGACCCGAGGTCGAACGCTTTCGAGGCGGCGAGCGAGCCGGCGGCGACCGCGTCGAAGCCGGCGTCGTTGACCAGCTGCATGCCCACCTTCAACGCGACCGGGTCGTCCGCAGCGACCGGAATCGCCATGCGCGGCG
>DASUZH010000517.1:0-3061 GCA_036376975.1 Burkholderiales bacterium
TTTGCATCAGAGCACCTCGGGCGCCAGCGATACGATCTTCATGAACTGCTCGGTGCGCAGCTCGCGCGTCACCGGGCCGAAAATGCGCGTGCCGATCGGCTCCATCTTCGGCGTGAGCAGCACCGCGGCATTGCGGTCGAAGCGGATCAGCGAGCCGTCGGCGCGGCGCACGCCCTTGGCGGTGCGCACCACCACGGCGTGATAGACCTCGCCCTTCTTCACGCGGCCGCGCGGCGCGGCGTCCTTCACGCTCACCTTGATGACGTCGCCGATCGAGGCGTAGCGGCGCTTCGAGCCGCCGAGCACCTTGATGCACAGCACGGCGCGCGCGCCGGTGTTGTCGGCGACATCGAGCACGGACTCCATCTGAATCATGTTTGTATCTCCACTTCCAACTTGCACCGCTCAATGCGGGCAGTTTTGGACCCCGTCCGGGGACCGCAATTCTAACCCAACCGGCTCAAACCGCCTTCGATTTCTCCACCAGGCGCGTCACGCGCCAGGACTTGGTGCGCGAGATCGGCCGGCACTCGGCGATCTCGACCAGGTCGCCCGGCTTGAACTCGCCGGTCTCGACGTGGGCGTGGTACTTCTTCGAGCGGGTGATGATCTTGCCCATCAGGGCGTCGCGCACCCGGCGCTCGACCCGCACCACCACCGTCTTCTGCATCTTGTCGCTGACCACGCGGCCGACCAGCTTGCGCTGGTTCTTCGCCGGGGCCGCCTGTTCCGTCGCCACTGCGCTCATTTCGCCGCCTTTTCCTTCATGATGGTGCGCACGCGCGCGATGTCGCGGCGCACCTTCTTCAACTGGCTGGTGTTGGAGAGCTGCTGGGTGGCGACCTGCATGCGCAGGCCGAACTGCGCCTTCAGCAGGCCTTCCAGCTCCTTCTGCAGCTCCTCGCCGCTCTTGCCGCGGATTTCGCTAGCTTTCATGGCTTATTGCCCCAGCATGCGTTGCACGACCACGGTGCGGAACGGCAGCTTGGCGGCGGCGAGCGCGAACGCCTCCTTGGCCATCGCCGCGTCCACCCCGTCCATTTCGTAGAGCACCTTGCCCGGCTGGATCTCGCAAACGAAGTACTCCGGGTTGCCCTTGCCGTTGCCCATGCGCACCTCGGCCGGCTTGGTCGACACCGGCTTGTCCGGGAACACCCGGATCCAGATGCGGCCGCCGCGCTTGATGTGGCGCGACATCGCGCGCCGGGCGGCCTCCAGCTGGCGCGCCGTCAGGCGGCCGCGGGTGGTGGCCTTCAGGCCGTACTCGCCGAACGACACCTTGTTGCCGCGCGTGGCGACCCCGGTGTTGCGGCCCTTCTGCTGTTTTCTGTACTTGGTGCGTGCCGGTTGCAGCATCGCTCTACTCCTTCTTCTCGCCTTCGTCCTTCACGACCTTCTTCGCCTTCTTGACCGTGGTCTTAGGCGCCGCAGTTTCCTTGGTTCCGGCGTCCTTCTTCGGCGCCGCGGCGGCCGGCTTCTTGTCGCCGTCGGCGCGCGGCTTGGCCGGGCCGCGCTTGGCGCCGAACTTCGGCGCCGGCTTCTTCGGCCGCTTCGGCTCGGCGGGCGCCTCGGGCTGCGCGGCCGGGGTGGCCGACGGCAGCGCCGCCTGCGCGGCCTCGCCCTTCGGCAGCACCTCGCCCTTGTAGACCCACACCTTGATGCCGATCACGCCGTAGTTGGTCTTCGCCTCGCCCAGGCCGTAGTCGATGTCGGCGCGCAGCGTGTGCAGCGGCACGCGGCCCTCGCGGTACCACTCGGTGCGCGCGATCTCGATGCCGTTCAAGCGCCCGGCGCTCATGATCTTGATGCCCTGCGCGCCCAGGCGCATGGCGTTCTGCATCGCGCGCTTCATGGCGCGGCGGAACATGATGCGCTTCTCCAGCTGCTGCGCGATCGAGTCGGCGATCAGCTGCGCGTCGATCTCGGGCTTCCTGATCTCCTCGATGTTCACGTGCACCTGCTGCACGCCCATGATGCGGCGCAGCTCGGCCTTCAGCGCCTCGATCTCCTCGCCCTTCTTGCCGATCACCACGCCCGGCCGCGCCGAGAAGATGGTGATGCGCGCGTCCTTCGCCGGGCGCTCGATCAGCACGCGGCCGACCGAGGCGTGCGCCAGCTTCTTCTTCAGGAAGTCGCGCACCTTGATGTCCTCGGCCAGCATCGGCGCGAAGGTCTTGCTGTTCGCGTACCAGCGCGAGCTCCAGTTGCGGTTGACCGCGAGGCGGAAGCCGACCGGATTGATTTTCTGTCCCATGGGTCAGTCTCCGACCGTAATGAAGATGTGGCACGAGTGCTTCAGCACCCGGTTGCCGCGCCCCTTGGCGCGCGCCTGGAAGCGCTTGAGGAACATGCCGCGCTCGACGTAGATGGTCTTCACCTTGAGGGCGTCGATGTCGGCGCCGTCGTTGTGCTCGGCGTTGGCGATCGCCGACTCGAGCAGCTTGCGGATGATGGCCGCGCCCTTCTTCGGCGTGAAGGCGAGGATGTTCATCGCCTGGTCGACCGGCTTGCCGCGGATCATGTCGGCCACCAGCCGGCCCTTCTGGGCCGACATGCGCGCGCCGCGGAGGATTGCTTTGGTTTCCATAAAAGTCCTTATGCCCGCATTTCTACTTCTTGGCCGGTGCGGCCGCCGCCGGAGCGGCGGCGGGTGCCGCGGCAGCCGGAGCCGCCGCGCCGGGCGCGCCGCCCGGAGGACCGCGGCGCTCGCCGCCGACCGCTTCCTCGGTGCGCTTGCCGGCCGCCGAGTGGCTCTTGAAGATGCGCGTCAGCGCGAACTCGCCGAGCTTGTGCCCGACCATGTTCTCGGTGACGTACACCGGGATGTGCTGCTTGCCGTTGTGCACCGCGACCGTCAGGCCGACGAACTCCGGCACGATGGTCGAGCGGCGCGACCAGGTCTTGATCGGGCGCTTGTCGTTGCCGTCGCGCGCCTTCTGCACCTTGGCCATCAGGTGCAGGTCCACGAACGGGCCCTTCTTGATTGAGCGTGCCATGGCGTTCCTTATTTCACGCGGCGGTCGCGAACGATCATCACTTGCGTCCGCTTGTTGCGACGGGT
>DASUZH010000518.1:0-3832 GCA_036376975.1 Burkholderiales bacterium
TACCTGCCCGAGGCGTTTCCCAATGCGGACCTCGCCGCCTGGCGCAGGCTTTCCTACCCGGAGCTCGCGCTCGCAATCCTTTCGCAGTTCATGGACGACGTGCCCGATCTGGCGAAGATCGTGCGCGCGACCTACACGAAGAAAATCTTCGGCAGCGACGACATCACGCCGCTGAAGACCCTGAAGCCCGGTTTTCATCTTCTTGGGCTCTCGAACGGGCCGACGCTGGCGTTCAAGGATGTTGCCTTACAGCTTCTTGGCCGTCTTTTTGAATCTATTCTTCAGAAACAAAAACGTGCGTTGAACGTTCTCGGCGCCACCTCCGGCGACACCGGCTCGGCGGCCGAGCACGCGCTGCGCGGACGCAAGGGCATCCAGGTGTTCATGCTGTCGCCGCACGGCCGCATGTCGGCGTTCCAGCGCGCGCAGATGTACTCGCTGCAGGACGCGAACATCCACAACATCGCCATCCAGGGCAACTTTGACGATTGCCAGGACCTGGTGAAGGCGGTGAACGCCGATGCCGAGTTCAAGGTGAAGCACCAGATCGGCGCGGTGAACTCGATCAACTGGGCGCGCGTGGCGGCGCAGGTGGTGTACTACTTCAAGGGCTTTTTCGCGGCCACGCATTCGGATGCCGAGCGCGTCGCGTTCTCGGTTCCCTCGGGCAACTTCGGCAACATCTACGCCGGCCATGTGGCGAAGTCGATGGGATTGCCCATCCGCCTGATCCTCGCCAGCAACGAAAACGACGTGCTGGACGAATTCTTCAGGACCGGCAGGTACAGGATCCGCAAGGCGGTGCAGGCGACCAGCAGCCCGTCGATGGACATTTCCAAGGCCTCCAACTTCGAGCGCTACGTGCACGGCCTGGCAGGTCCCGACCGCGTGCGTCATCTCTGGAAGCAGCTCGATGCGTCGGGCGAGTTCCAGCTGCCGGGGCCGTTCGACATCGTGTCGGGGCGCAGCACGCACGCCGACCGCATCGAGACCATCCGAAGGATGGAGCGGGAATTCGGCGTGCCGGTCGATCCGCACACCGCCGACGGCATCAAGGTCGGGCTGGAAAAGGCGGCGCCCGGCGAGGCGCTCATCTGCCTGGAGACGGCGCAGCCGGTCAAGTTCGCCGAAACGCTGCAGGAAGCGCTCGGGCGCGTGCCGCCGCGACCGAAGGCGTTCGTTGGCCTGGAGAAACGGCCGCAACGCGTGGAGGTGATGGGTGCGGACGTTGCGGCGCTCAAGCGCTTGATCGCGGAGCGGACGAAATGAGCGCGGTGCCGGCAGAGAAAAACGTGCTCGGCGGCGAGCTGCGCGCCTGCAGCTACGCGCCGCTCACCGGCTACTTCCGCGACGGCTGCTGCGCCACGCACGGCCACGGCGGCGTGGCGCACCTGGTGTGCGTGCAGGTCACCGACGAGTTCCTCGAGTTCAGCGTCGCCAAGGGCAACGACCTCGTCACGCCGCGCCCCGACCTGCGCTTCCGCGGCTTGAAGCACGGCGACCGCTGGTGCCTGCACGTCCTGCGCTGGGTGGAAGCCTGGGAGGCGGGCAAGCCGCCGCGCGTGATCCTCGAGGCGACGCACGAGAACGTGCTCGAGTACGTGCCGCTCTCGGCGCTGAAGCGCTACGCGCTCGACCTGAACTAGCGGGCGAGCGCGGCGGCGAGGCTGAGCAGGACGGCGAAGACCAGGCCGAGCTTGGCGGTCGAGGCGAGCGCCGCGTTCAGCCACGCGCCGGCGGGTTCCCGGCGCACGGCCAGCGCGAGGCGCACCGCCCAGGGCAGCAGCACGAGCGGGGCGAGAAGCCAGGCGCGCCGCTCGTAAGCCGCCAGCGCTGCCAGGAGCACGAACGGCACACACAGCAGGATCGAATATTCCGCCAGCGTGAAGCGCACCCCGCAGCGCACCGCGAGCGTGTGCTTGCCGATGCGCCGGTCGGTCTCGATGTCGCGCAGGTTGTTCACCACCAGGACCGCCGCCGCGAGCGCGCCGAGCGCGGCGCCGCCGATCAGCGCGGCGGCGCGCACCGTTCCGGCGTGCAGGAAATACATGCCGCTGACGGCGACAAAGCCGAAGAACACGATGACGAAGGCCTCGCCCCATCCCGAGTAGGCGACCGGCCGCGGGCCGGCGGTGTAGGCGGCGCCGGCGGCGATCGAGGCGAGACCGATGACGACGATCGGCCAGCCGCCCTTGAGCACCAGATAGGAGCCGGGGATAAATGCCGCGGCGAAACAGACGCCGGCGGCGGTTTGCACCTGCGCAGCCGAGAGCCAGCCTTCCGTCGTGGCGCGCGGCGGCCCGAGCCGCCCGGCGCCGTCCGCGCCGCGGCGGAAATCGCCGACGTCGTTCTGCAGGTTGGTCCCGGCGTGAATGAGGATGGAAGTGAGAAGCGCTACCGTTGCCAGCCCGATCTGTGCACCGTTCCCGTGCAGCGTCGCCAGGGCGGTACCGGCGAGAACGGGGGCGAGGGAAATTCCGAAGGACCAGGGCCGCGCCGCGAGCCACCAGGCGAGCGCGCTGCCGGGAGCGACCGCGGCGTGCGAGGACGTCATCGCGCAAGTCTAGCGATCCTTTGACGGCGGTCAAACATTGGAGGTATTGTTCAGACGTAGGCAAAAAGAAGCTGTGTTTCATGCTGTAAGGGGTGAAAGGGAATACACACATGAAAGCGGTCGGTCCAGCAGTTTTCGCAGCCTCTCTCTGGCTCTTCACCGGCGTTGCGCAGGCCCAGGACACCAAGGCAGGTGAAGGCGCCATCAAGGCGAGCGGCTGCCTGAAGTGCCATTCGGTCTCGGCTGAAAAGGACGGTCCCGCGTACAAGGCGGTGGCCGCGAAGTACAAAGGCCAGGGCGACGCCGCGGCGAAGCTGGAGAAGTTCATCTCTGGTCACCACGGCGGCATCAAGGCCAAGGACCAGACGAAGAGCGCAGTCGCCTACATCCTCTCGCGCTGAGAGAACGCCATGCGCTGGTGGGCTAGCCTTCGCCAGGCCTACCCGAACCGCCGGCCGATCGTGCTGGCGGCGATGGTGCTGCTTTTCTCCCTTGTCGTAGGCGGCGCGATGATCGGCGCGGGCGCCGCCACGCTGCACTTCACCGGCACCGAGGAGTTCTGCAGCAGCTGCCACACCAACGATGCTGCCGCCGAGTTCAAGGACACCATCCACGACAAGAACCGCACCGGCGTGCGCGCGACGTGCGCCGACTGCCACCTGCCCAAGGAGTTCGTGCCGATGATGGTGCGCAAGGTGCAGGCGGCGCGGGAAGTCTGGGGCCACATGGTCGGCACGATCGATACCAAGGAGAAGTACGACAAGCATCGCCATGCGATGGCGGTGAACGAGTGGACGCGCATCAAGAAGAACGACTCGCAGGAGTGCCGCAACTGCCACACGCCCGCGAAGATGGATCCCGAGAAGCAGAGCGAGAGCGCGCGCGCGCGGCACGCCAAGGCGCAGGCCGAGAAGACCACCTGCATCGACTGCCACTTCGGCATCGCGCACGCCGAGCCCGACGGCCCGGGCCCGCGCGAAATCAAGGTGGCCAGATGAGAATCCTGTGGGTTGTCCTGCTTGCGCTTTTCGCCGCCGGCGCCGTCGCGCAGGACAAGGACAAGGTCCTCAACGGCGACGCCAAGTGCACCGCCTGCCACGACGAGAACGACGGCACCGTGCTGATGATCGGCCAGACCAAGCACGGCACCCGGGCCGACAAGCGCACCCCGACCTGCACCAGCTGCCACGGCGAGAGCGACGCGCACCTGAAGAAGCCGGCGGCCGGCGGCTCGCGGGCGAAGCCGGACATCACCTTCTCGAAGCATTCGAAGACGCC
>DASUZH010000519.1:0-7045 GCA_036376975.1 Burkholderiales bacterium
AGCGCCGCGCTGCTGGTCTCGGGGGTCTACGACCTGCTCCCGGTCCGCCTGAGCGCCCGCAACGACTACGTAAGGCTGGACGAGCGCCTGGAACACGAGTACTCGCCGATCCGGCATGCGGCGAAGATCCGCTGCCCGGTCACCGTGGCATGGGCCGAGCACGAGGGAGCCGAGTTCACCCGGCAGTCGAAGGAATTCTCCGAACGGTTAAAAGCCCCCAGCCTCGTCGGCAAGGGCCTGAACCACTTCGAAATCATCGAAACCCTGGCGGACCCGGCCTCCCCCCTCGGCGCGGCCGCCCTTAAGATGCTGGGGTGACCCCCCGCAACGCCAAGCCCGTCCTCATCGCCGGCGGCGGCATCGGCGGCCTCGCCGCCGCGCTCGCCCTCGCGCGCAAGGGGTTCCGCTCGGTGGTGCTCGAGCAGGCGCAGCAGTACGGCGAGATCGGCGCCGGCATCCAGATCGCGCCCAACGCCTGGCACGCGCTCGACGCGCTCGGCGTCGGCGCGCTGGTGAAGAAGGAGGCGGTGTTCGTCGAGCGCATGCTGATGTTCGACGGCGTGAGCGGCGAGAAGATCGTCGACATCCCGCTCGACAAGCGCTTCGCCGCCCGCTTCGGCAACCCCTACGCCGTCACGCATCGCGCCGACATCCACGGCTCGCTGCTCGACGGCTGCAAGGCGCTGCCTGACCTTATCGAGCTGCGAACCGATTCCAAGGTCGCGGGCTTCGAGTCCGACGGCGAAGTCCAGGTCAGGACGGCGAAGGGCGAAACCCTGAAAGGCATCGCCCTGGTGGGCGCCGACGGCGGCCGCTCGGTGATCCGCGAGAAGATCGTCGGCGACACCCTGCCCCTCATCACCGGCCACATGTGCTACCGCGCGGTGCTGAAGATCGACGAGGTGCCGAAGGACCTGCGCATGGCGGCGGCGACGCTGTGGGCGGCGCACAACGCGCACATCGTCCACTACCCGTTGCGCGGCTGGAAGCTCTTCAACCTGGTCGCCACCATCATCGGCAAGCACACCAGCGGCGGCCACAACGAGCTGGCGCTGCCCGATGAAGTCTTGCCGTTGTTCTCGCACTACTGCGAGCTGCCGACCAAGCTGATGCGCACGCCGAAGGAATTCCGCCGCTGGATGCTGCTGCACCGCGAGCCGGTCGACAACTGGACGCGCGGGCGGGTCACGCTGCTCGGCGACGCGGCGCACTTCATGCTGCAGTACATGGCGCAGGGCGCGGCGATGGCGATGGAGGACGCGGTCTGCCTCGGCCTGTGCGCGGACGAAGCCGGCGGCGACTTCGAGAAAGCTTTTCTTTCTTACCAGCAACAACGAATGGTTCGCGCTACGCGGGTGCAGATCTCGGCCAACAAGCTGGTCGGCATGATCTTCCACGTGCCCGACGGGCTGCAGCGCGAGGTGCGCAACGACATGTTCCGCGGCAGGAGCGTCGAGCGCCACTACGATGCGCTGGAGTGGGTCTTCAGCGCGCCGGACTACGTGCGCGAATTCAACGCACGATCAGCTCGGGGCCGATCTCCCGCGCCGAGCGCACGCCGGAAAGCTGCATCGCGCGCACCAGCTCGGTCGACAGGATCTCGAGCGCGCGCCGCGCGCCCGGCTCGCCGCCGGCCATCGCCCCGAAGAGCGTAGCGCGCCCGGTCAGCACCGCCTGGGCGCCGAGCGCCCGCGCCTTCAGGATGTCGACGCCGCGGCGCACGCCGCCGTCGAGCAGCACGGTGATCTTCTTTCCCACCGCGGACGCGATCGCCGGCAGCGCGTCGAGCGTGGCCGCCGCGCCGTCGAGCTGGCGCCCGCCATGGTTCGATACGACGACGCCGTCGCAGCCAACCGAGACGGCGCGCTCCGCATCGTCGGCGCGCTCGACGCCCTTCAGCAGCAGCTTGCCGGGAAACTGGTCGCGCAGCTGCCTGATGTATTCCCAGTCGAGGCCGGCGTCCATCTCGCGGCCGACCGCGGTGACGATGTCGACGCCGGAGGTGGCGCTGAAGTTGTAGCCCTCGAGGTTGGCCATGCCCGGGCGGCCGTGCGTCAGGTACTCGAGCAGCCACCCCAGCTTGAACATTACGTCGCGCGAGTTGCGCCAGTTGGCCTTGAACGGCGTGTGGAAGCCGTTGCGCGGGTCGCGCTCGCGCTTGCCCGATACCGGCAGGTCGACGGTGACCAGGATGGCTTCGTAACCTGCGTTCTTCGCGCGCTCGACCAGCTTGCGCCTGAATTCCTTGTCGCGCACGGCGTAGAGCTGGAACCAGAGCCGCCCGCCGACTTCCTGCGCCACCCGCTCGATGCTGAACGCCGAGGGCGTCGCCATGGTGAAGGGCACGCCGGCCGCCTTCGCCGCCCGCGCCAGGATCAGCTCGGCGCCGGCGCGGCCGGCGCTGATGCCGCCGGTCGGCGCGATGGCCAGCGGCATGCTGGTTTTCTTGCCGAACAATTCGATCGATGGATCGACCGACGATACGTCGACCAATACCCGCGGCAGGATGCGCACGCGCTCGAACGCGGCGCGGTTCTCGCGCAGCGTGGTCTCGTCCTCGGCGCCGCCGTCGAAGAAGTCGAAGATGGCGCGCGGCACGCGGCGCCGGGCGAGGACCCGCAGGTCCTCTATGTTCACCGCCTTGGTCAGGTCCATAGCTGTTCTTGAAGGGGGCCATCATAACGATCAATTGGCCTCGCGGCCCTGCGGCCCCTATGCTGGTCAACATGTTGAAAACCCTGTCCTTCGGCATCACCCACATGAGCATCGCCTTCGGCGTGGGCTGGGCGCTCACGGGCAGCGCGATGATCGGCGGCGCGCTGGCGCTGGTCGAGCCGCTGGTCAACACGGTTGCCTACTTCTTTCACGAGAAGCTCTGGGAAAGGCGCAGCGCTGCTGCATAATTCAGGGCTCGATTCCATTCCCTGAAAGGCTGCTCGTGCTTCGTTTCCTAGCTATCGCCGCTGCTCTGTTCACGGCGCTGACCGCCCACGCCCAGAGCTTCCCCAGCAAGCCGCTGCGCATCGTGGTGCCGTTCACCCCGGCCGGCGCGGTCGACATCGCCACCCGCGCCACCGCCAACGAGATGCAGAAAATCCTCGGCCAGCCGGTCACGGTGGAGAACAAGCCCGGCGCCGGCGGCAACCTCGGCGTGCTCGACGTGGCGCGCTCGGCGCCCGACGGCTACTCGATGGTGATGAGCACCAGCGGCATCCAGGCGATCAACCCGGCGCTCTACAGCAAGATGCCGCTCGACCCCAACAAGGAGCTAGCGCCGGTCGCGCCGCTCGTCTCGCTCAGCAACGTGCTGGTGGTGCACCCCTCCGTGCCGGCGCGCAGCGTGAAGGAGATCATCGCGCTCGCCAAGAAGGACCCGGGCAAGTGGACCTACGCCTCCAGCGGCAATGGCACCAGCATCCACATGTCGGGCGCCATGTTCACCCAGTTCACCAGCACCGACATCCTGCACATCCCCTACAAGGGCAGCGCGCCGGCGGTGACCGACCTGCTGGCGGGCCAGACGCACATGATGTTCGACAACATCCCGTCGTCGCTGCCGCACATCAAGTCGGGCAAGCTGATCGCCCTCGCCACCACAGGCGCGAAGCGCGACCCCGCGCTGCCCGACCTGCCGACCATCGCCGAGGCCGGCGTGCCGAACTACGAGTCGGGCGTGTGGTTCGGCCTGATGGTGCCGGCCGCCACGCCGAAGGAAGTCATCGCCAGGCTCAACGCCGCGGCGGTGCAGGGCGCGAAGTCGCCCGAGTTCGTCAAGCGCATGACCGACCTCGGCTACAGCATCATCCCCGGCTCGCCGGAGGACATGGGACGCATGCTGCAGGCCGAGCTGAAGCGCTGGGCGCCGATCGTGAAGGCCTCCGGAGCCAAGGTGGACTGACATGAACAAGCCCGCGCACAGCAAGGTGAAGCGCATCGAGGGCGTGCTCTCGCCCGTCGTCACGCCGTTCCGCAAGGACTACTCGCCCGACGCGGCGCGCTTCGTGAAGCACTGCAAGTGGCTGCTGAAGAGCGGCTGCGCGGGCCTTGCCGTGTTCGGCACCAACAGCGAAGCCAACTCGCTGTCCGTTTCCGAAAAGCGCGTTCTGCTGGAGGAGCTCGTGGCCGGCGGCGTGCCGGCGGCGAGCCTGATGCCCGGCACCGGGCACTGCGCGCTGTCCGATTCGATCGAGATGACGCGCGCCGCGGTCGAGCTCGGCTGCGCCGGCGTGCTGATGCTGCCGCCCTTCTACTACAAGGGCGTGCCCGACGAGGGCCTCTACCGCAATTTCTCCGAGGTGATCGAGCGCGTCGGCGACGAGCGCCTGCAGCTCTACCTGTACCACATCCCGCCGGTGGCCCAAGTCGGCATTTCCCTGGGCTTGATAGAGAAGCTTCTGAAGAAATACCCGGGCATAGTGGCCGGCGTGAAGGACTCCTCGGGCGACTGGGCGAACACCAAGGCGATGCTCGACGCGTTCGCGAAGAGCGGCTTCGACGTGTTCGCCGGCAGCGAGGTGTTCCTGCTCGACAACATGCGCGGCGGCGGCAAGGGCTGCATCACCGCCACCGGCAACATCAACCCGGGCGCGATCGACAAGGTCTACCGGAACTGGAAGACCGCCGACGCGGACAAGCTGCAGGCCGGCATCACCGCCACGCGCAAGATCGTGCAGAAGCAGCCGATGATCCCGGCGCTGAAGGCCGCCATCGCCCACTTCGGCAACGATCCGCAGTGGACCACCTGCCGGCCGCCGCTAATAGAGTTGACGGTTGAACAGAACAATCAACTCATCACCGAACTGAAAGCCAACAACTTCTCGATGCCGGGGCTGTGAAGACCGCGCTGGTCACCGGCGCCGCGCGCGGCATCGGACTGGCCACCGCGCGGCGCTTCTTCAGCGCGGGCTTCCGCGTGCTCGCGCTCGACAAGGACTTCTCCGGGCTGCGCGACGACGAGCTGGAGCGGGTCGAGTTCGACCTGACGCGCACCGCCGAGATCGGCGCCCTGGTGAAGCGCCTCGGCGAAATCCACGTCCTCGTCAACAACGCCGGCACCCTTTACTGCGACCCGGTCGGCAGCATCCCCGAGGCGCACGCGCAGGAAATCATCGCGGTCAACCTGCGCGCGCCGGTGGCGCTGATCGACGCGGTGGCGCCGCAGATGCGCGGCCGCAAGTCCGGCCGCATCGTCAACGTCGGCTCGGTGGCGGCCTTCACCGGCCATCCCGACCTCTGGTACGGCGCGACCAAGGCCGCGCTCCTCAACATCACCAAGACCTACGCCGGCCTGCTCGGCAAGGACGGCGTGCTGGTGAACGCAGTCGCGCCCGGTCCTACGCTGACCGCGATGTATGAGCAGCTTCCGCAGTCGCGCAAGGACGCGGTAATGCGCTCGGTGCACCTCGGCCGGCCCTGCCAGCCCGACGAAGTGGCGCAGGCCATCTTCTGGCTCGGCACCGACAGCCCCGCCTACCTCAGCGGCACCACCGTCGACGTCAACAACGGCTCCTATCCCAGATAAGCACTACGCTCAATCACAGTGCCCGGTGCTGCTAGGCATTGCTGCTCCTGTTCCGGAAGTCTTGGATCTGCTTCTCAAGATCTTCAAACCTCACCCTCAGGGCGTGGGCGGAGATGAATACCGGAGTGCCGTACATCCTGTAGTTCATCTTTGCGAAAAAGCTGCTTATAGGGTTGCCCTTCCCCAGGTACTTCTCCGGATCGGTGACGATAAACGCGAGGAATCGCTGACCGCTTACGGACACGACCTGAACGTCACGTATCTCGCGCCACGAGACGCGCCCGGCCGCCACCGCACTGGAGTTGTCGATGATTCCTTCACGATCGAGGACCAGGCCGGGAGAGCCGTCGAACAACTTGAAAAACGCGAACACGCCACATAAGCCGAAGAAGCCGATTGTCAGGACAGCTATGCCCTTGACGTAGGCCGGAGGATATCGGCTTTGCGTATCCGCCAGCCCGAGCAACCAGATACCGACTGCAACGAAGAGAATTGCGCCGGCAGTCATCAGCATCAGCTTGACCTTGCTCGACGGAATGGCGGTTCGATCAACGGTGTCCGTGTATCCCATGCTCAGTCGTAGGCCCGGAAGCGGATGGTCGGGTCGCGCTTGATCTGGTCGACCAGCGCAACCTCCCAGCTCAGGTAGTCCTGCGCGTGCTTCTTGTAGTCCGAGGCATGGTCGTAGGGCTTGTACCAGACGTCGTCGCGCTCCGTGGTGGCGCGCTCGTGCCCTGACTCCGTCGGCCCGGTCCACCCGGCGTTGCCGCCGTCGAGCACCTCGATTTCCACCTGCGGAAACAGCTCTGCCGCTTCGGGTGCGGTGAGATGAGCAAGTATTCCGTCTTCGGACGTTAGAACCAGCCTCTTCATCGGCGGCATCTTTTCCTTGGCCTGAGAAAGGCGTGATCTCACTCCCCACCACGCCCCCGGCACGTGCGAGTAGTGAAAGCGCAGACTCGTAGACAGATCGAGCACCGTTGCTCCCGCGACGTCGCGCGTCGTCTTCCACTGCCTCACCGCGGGCTTTGGCCGCGGCCCGGACTCGAAGGCGAGATCGTTGAAATCCTGCAGCACGTGAACGTCGTCCCAGCCCATCTGGTTGAGCCACGAGGCGGTCATCACCGCTCGCACCAGCTCCCAGTCGACCAGGACGACGCGGGCGTTGCGCACGCCGACGTACTCGTCGCTCGCCTGCACGAGCTGGCCGCCGGGCGCGTGGCGCGCGCCGGCGACGTGCCGCTTCTCGAACTCCTCGCGGCTGCGCACGTCGAGGATGTACAGAGTACGGGAGCGATCCCGCCTCCATTGCTCCAGCGTTCTTCCGTCGACGAACTTGACCTCGAAGCGCACCGCCACGCGCTCGGCAGCGCGCAGCGCCTTCTCGCGGCCGTCGAGGGTCGGCGGCGGCGCGACGCGCCCGGCGCCGCGCTCGCACTCGAAGCCGGCGAGGTCCCAGCCCATGGTGCCGTCCTTCAGCGCCACTACCTCGTTCGGGATGCCGGCGTTGCGCAGCGACTGGCA
>DASUZH010000520.1:0-3369 GCA_036376975.1 Burkholderiales bacterium
CTGGTCGCGCTCGGACTGGAACAGCTCGTTGGTGATGCCCATCTCCACGTTGTACGCCTCGCCCGAGAACAGCAGCAGCGTCTGGTTCTGCGCCTTCCAGCCGAAGCGGGTGATGGTGCCGTCATTGCCGTTGCGGTTCACCCTTCCGCTGATGCCGAGGTTCGCCTTGGCCGATGCGAAGGCCGCCTGGTTGGCGAGGATCGCCGCATCCTCGACTTGCTCGATCAGCCCCGCGCCGAACACCGGCGTCGGAATGCGGAAGATCACGTTGTTGCGCGCCAGCTCGCGCTCGAAGTCGGGTTGCCGCAGGTTGCAGCCGTCGGCGCCTTCCCGCCCGGTGATGGTGAACAGCGCGTGCACGCCGCCGTCCGGCGAGCCGTCGGGGTTCCTGATGAAGCGCGCCTCGCGCACCGGGCCGCGCGGCGTGATGAAGGACGGCACGCGGTCGGTGCCGCCGTCCTTGCCGGCGAAGGCCACCTGCGGGTTCACCGCGGGGCTCGACCCGCCGGTCGCGGGCTGCGAATGGCAACCGCCGCAGCCGTCGAGGTTCATGCGCGGCCCGACGCCGTCGCCGACGTCTTCCGCCTCCTCGAAGTCTTCCTTGCCGTGCTCGAAGAAGCGGCGCTCGTTGTCGGTGAGGTCGGCGAGCGGGCCGCCCGCGTCGGCCGGGCCGAAGCGCAGGCCCGGATCGCGCGCGCCGCCGCCGCTCTGCGACACGGTTTCACTCTGGAACAGGATTGCTGCAACTGCGGACGCCAACAGCAATGGCGTAGCGAGCTTGGTCTTCATCTTGGTCTCCCGTGCCCCCTACGCCCGCAAATGGAGGAGGAGATGTTTCTTACCGGCTTGTTCTTTCTTCCCTGCTTGCAGCCGATTATGGGTAAGAGGGGAATTTCGACAAGCGACGTCGCAGCAGCCCTCCGCGCTCGTGCACAACTAGAGGGCGACGATTGTCGGCACGCGGATACGCGTGCATTCTGCGTCGGGTGGCGTGGCGGGACGGCGCGATAAGGCCGAGCCCTCTTGCTGCACGGCGCGATAAATTCGCTTGCTCCAGGGGGCCGAACGCGAACGGCGCTCCACGCCGCAAACGCGCGCGTCAGCTACGAGTCAGTTTCGCAGCGCGCCTAGCCCGCCACTTCGCCCAGGTAAGCCTCCCGCACGCGGGGATCGGCGAGCAGCTTGGCGGATTCCCCGGCCAGCGTGACGGCGCCCGATTCCATGACGTAGCCGCGGCTCGCCAGCTCGAGCGCGAGCTTCGCGTTCTGCTCGACCAGCAGGATGGTCACGCCGCTGCGCGCGATGTCGCGCACGATCTCGAAGATCTTCGCCACCATCAGCGGCGCGAGGCCCATCGAGGGCTCGTCGAGCAGCAGCAGCTTCGGCTGGCTCATGAGCGCGCGCGCGATGGCAAGCATCTGCTGCTCGCCCCCCGAAAGCGTGCCGGCAACCTGCTTGCGGCGCTCCCGCAGGCGCGGGAAGGTTGCGTAGTGCGGTTCGGGGTCGCCGCCGCCGTGCATATAGGCGCCGATCGCGAGGTTCTCCTGCACCGTGAGCTGCGGGAAGATGCCGCGGCCTTCCGGCACCAGCACCAGGCCGCGGCGCGGCAGCTCGTGCACGCGCGCGCGCGAGATCTCGCTGCCGGCGTATCGCACGCTGCCGGCGTGCACCGGCACCAGGCCGCAGATCGCTTTCAGCGTCGAGGACTTGCCGGCGCCGTTGGCGCCGATCAGGCAGACCAGCTCGCCCGCGCCGACCTCGAGCGTGACGTTCTTCACCGCGCGGATGCCGCCGTACCGCACCTCGAGGTCGCGAATCTCGAGCAGCGCGTCAGGCATGGGCGACGCCCAGGTAGGCCTCGATCACCTTCGGGTCGCGCTGCACCTCGGCAGGGGTGCCTTCCGCGATCCTCTCGCCGTAGTCGAGCACCAGCACGCGGTCGCAGACGTTCATCACCAGCCGCACGTCGTGCTCGATCAGCAGAATGGTGGTGCCGTCGTCGCGGATGCGCTTGATGAGCGCGCCGAGCGCCAGGCGCTCGGTCGGGTTCATGCCGGCGGCCGGCTCATCGAGCGCGAGCAGCTTCGGCTCGGTGGCGAGGGCGCGCGCGATCTCCAGCCGCCGCTGGTCGCCGTAGGACAGGTTGCTCGCCGCGTCGTTGGCGCGCGAGCGGATGCCGACGTAGTCGAGCAGGGTCAGCGCGCGCTTCTCGATCGCCTCCTCTTCCTGCAGAGTGCTCTTGCTGCGCAGCACCGCGCCGATCACGCCGGCACGGGTCCGCACGTGCCGTCCGATCATCACGTTTTCGAGCGCCGACAGGTTGGCGAACAGCCTGATGTTCTGGAAGGTGCGCGCGATGCCCGCGGCGGCGACGCGGTCGGGGCGTAGCCCGGCGAGGCTCGCGCCGTTGAAGGTGAACTGCCCGGCATCGGGCGCGTAGATGCCGGTCAGCAGGTTGAACAGAGTGGTCTTGCCCGCGCCGTTCGGGCCGATCAGGCCGTAGATCTGTCCCTGCTCGATGGCGAAGGAAACGTCGGCGAGCGCCTGCACGCCGCCGAAGCGCTTGCTGACGCCGCTCGCCTGGAGCAGGGCGCTCACAGCCTGGCGTCGACGAGCGGCGCCTCGCCGCTCGCGGCGAGCTCGCGCTTGCGCACCGCCGAGGGCAGCAGCCCGGCGGGCCGGAAGAGCATGATCAGGACCAGCGCGAGCCCGAACAGCAGCATGCGGATCACTTCCGGCTCGATCAGCATGCGGCCGAACAGGGCCTCCTGCAGCGGCGTCACGGTCCAGCGCAGGATCTCCGGCACGAACGACAACAGCAGCGCGCCGACCACCACGCCCCAGATGTTGCCCATGCCGCCGAGCACCACCATCGACACCACCATGATCGATTCGACCAGCACGAAGCTCTCGGGCGAGATGAAGCTCTGCATGGCCGAGAACATGCCGCCGGCCAGGCCGCCGAAGCTCGCGCCCATCGCGAAGGCGAGCAGCTTCAGGTGCGTGGTGTCGATGCCCATCGCGCGCGCCGCCGTCTCGTCCTCCCGGATCGCCTCCCAGGCGCGGCCGATGCGCGAGTTCTGCAGGCGCACGTTGACCACGATCACCAGGATGGTCAGCGCCAGCAGCAGGTAGTAGTACTTGATCGGCCCGCTGAAATCGAGGCCGAGGAAGCTCTGCGGCTTGGCGAAGCTGAACGAGCCGATGGTGAACGGGTCGATGCCGGTGATGCCCTGCGGGCCGTTGGTGATGTTCACCGGGCGCGACAGGTTGTTCAGGAAGATGCGGATGATCTCGCCGAAGCCGAGGGTGACGATCGCCAGGTAGTCCCCGCGCAGCTTGAGCGTCGGCGCGCCGAGGATCACCCCG
>DASUZH010000521.1:0-2228 GCA_036376975.1 Burkholderiales bacterium
GAGCCGGTGGCGAGGTAGCCGCCGCCGTCGACCGCGATGGTCTCGCCGGTGAGCCACTCGCAGCCGTCGGCCATCAGGAAGGTGGCGAGATTCTGCAGCTCGGGCATCTGGCCCACGCGCCGCATGGGGTTGAGTTCAGAAGATTTTGAAAAACCTCCTCCAGGCCGCAGCCGTTTCTCCGCTCCCTCCGTGGGGAACGGCCCGGGCGCGATCGCGTTCAGGCGGATGCGGTGGCGGCCCCATTCGACGGCGAGCGACTTGGTCATCACGTGCAGGCCGGCCTTCGACATCGCCGAGGGCACCACGTAGGGCGAGCCGGTGTGCACCCAGGTGACGAGGATCGAGACCACGCTGCCGGGAAGGCCGTCGGCGATCCAGCGCCGGCCCACCGCGTGCGTCACGTAGAACGTGCCGTGGAACACGATGTTGGCGATGGCGTTGAAGCCGTTCGGCGTGAGGTCCTTGGTCGGGCTGATGAAGTTGCCGGCGGCGTTGTTGACCAGGCCGGTGAGCGGGCCGCTCTCGTCCCAGATCCGCTGCACCATCGCGTCGACCGCGGCCGCGTCTCGGATGTCGACCGCATGGGTTTCGACCTTGCCTTTGTACTTGTCCTTCAGCTCAGCAGCGGTTTCCTGCAGCACGCCGCCGCGCCTTCCGGCCAGCCAGATCTCGGCGCCCAGTTCGGCGTAGCGGGCGGCGATCTCCTTGCCGAGGCCGGTGCCGCCGCCCGTGATGAGGATGCGTTTGCCCTTGAGTAACCCGTCTTTGAACATGCGCTCTCCGGAGTCGGAGAGCTATTCTAGGCGGCGACGGCCGTTTCCGGCGGCGCGTAGGACGCGACGCCGTCGCCGAAGGACCAGTTTTCCTTCTTCGTTTCCACCAGGTTGATGAACACGTCCTGCGGGCGCACGCCCAGCTCGCGCTGCAGGCGCTCGGCGATGGTGCGGTAGAGCAGCCGCTTCTTCTCCAGGCTGCGGCCCTCGCTCAGGGTGATCTGGATGGCGATGAAGCCCTCCGAGCGGGCGATGCCGAAGTAGCCGAGGTCGAACACCAGCGTTTCCAGCGAATGCTCGCTGATCACCTGGAAGTTGTCGTTCCTCGGCACGTCGATGGTGTCGACCATGCTGCGGTAGACCACTTCGCCGGCCTTCCTGCCGAGGCCCGGGGCCTGGCCCCGCAGGAGGTCGATGCGTACCAGCGGCATGCTCAGCTGCTGGCCGCGTTGAGCGCCGCTGCGATTCTCGCGGGGGCGGGCCTGAGCAGCGCCGCGACCGGGGCGAACACCATCCGGTTGATCGCCAGGGCGCGCTCGCGCCTGGCATCGGCCAGCAGCCGGTTCAGCAGGTCCGGGTCCGCGAGGACCATGTCGTAGGTGAGTCTCATGTCGTTCTCCTTCAATTGAACGCCACGGCGGCCGAGCCGCCGAGGGGGTTGATGACGGCGAGGCCGTCATGTTTCAGGCGGTAGCAGCCGCCGGCCGCGAGGACGATGTCCCGCGCCTGGTTTTCCTCGGTGATCCACACCGAGCCCTCGACCGCGCACACCGTGGTGCCCGTGCTGTCGCGCAGCCTCAGCGTCTGGTGGGCCGCCAGCCTTACCGCTCCGCCTTCGAGTTCGATCCGCATACCGTTCTCCTTGCGTTTGACATGCGCAGGATGCATCCTTGACGCCCCGGGCTCAAACGGTAAATACTCAGGTCTTGCATGCCTAACAGGAATGCATTGCCGGCGCTGGACCTGCTGGTCGGCTTCGAGGCCGCGGCGCGCCACCTGTCCTTCACCAAGGCGGGGGAGGAGCTCTACCTGACCCAGTCGGCGGTCAGCCGGCAGATCAAGGAGCTGGAGGACCAGCTCGGCGTGCCGCTGTTCCAGCGCCGCCACCGCGCGCTGGCGCTGACCGAGTCCGGGCAGCAGCTCTACGCCGCCGCGGCGCAGGTGATCTCCACCATGCGCACGACCACCGAGCGGCTGCGCGCGCAGGCCGGCAGGCGCCGGCCGCTCGGCGTGACCACCACGCATTCCTTCGCCGCGCTGTGGCTGATCCCGCGCCTCGCCGGCTTCACGCGCGACCATCCCGGCATCGACGTGCGCATCACCGCGGACACCCGCGTGCAGGACCTCGAGCGCGACGGCCTCGACATCGCGCTGCGCCACGGCCCGGCCGCGCTCGCCGGCCCGGACGCGGTGCGCCTGTTCGGCGAGAAGGTGTTCCCGGTGTGCAGCCCGAAG
>DASUZH010000522.1:0-3640 GCA_036376975.1 Burkholderiales bacterium
GAGCCGAGCGCGCGCACCGGCGTCCAGTCGTTGCCGAGGCCGCCGGCGTACTTGGCGAGCAGCGCGTTCTCCTTGATGGCGTCGTAGATGCCCTCGAGGTTGTCGGACACCGTCGTGAGGTAGCAGCTCGACAGCTGCGAGCGCTGCGTGCCGGCGTTGAACAGCGTCGGCGTCGAGCTCATGAAGTCGAAGCTCGACAGCACGTCGTAGAACGCGATGGCCTTCTCTTCCCGGTTCTTTTCCCTCAGCGCCAGCCCCATCGCCACGCGCATGAAGAACGCCTGCGGCAGCTCGATGCGCCGGCCGTGCACGTGCAGGAAGTAGCGGTCGTACAGCGTCTGCAGGCCGAGGTAGCCGAACTGCAGGTCGCGGCGCGCCTTGAGCGCCTTTCCCAGCCTGGCCAGGTCAAACCGGGCCAGCTCCGGGTCGAGCAGCTCCGCCGCGATGCCCTGCTCGATGAACTGCGGGAAGTAGGCGGCGTAGCGCGACTCCATCTCGGCCTGGCTCGCCTCCTCGCCCAGCACCTCCAGCCGCACGATGTTGAGCAGCAGCCGCGCGGTGACGTAGCTGTAGGCCGGGTCCTTCTCGATCAGCGCGCGCGCCGCCATCACCGCCGACTTGCGCACCTCGTCCATCGGCACGCCGTCGTACAGGTCGCGCAGGGTGGTCTCGAGGATCGCCTGCGGGCTGGCGTCGGCGAGGCCCTCGCAGGCGGCGCCGACCAGCCGGGACAGCGCGTCGCGGTCGAGCGGCTTGCGCTGCCCGTTCTCGACCACGCTGATCCCGCCCTCGGTCCTGCGCGCGGCCTTTTCCTGCGCCCTCGCCTTCGCGCGCTCCTCGCGGTACAGCACGTAGGAGCGGGCGACGTCGTGCTCGCCCGAGCGCATCAGCGCCAGCTCGACCTGGTCCTGCACGTCTTCTATGTGGAAGGTGCCGCCCTGCGGCTGGCGGCGGATCAGCGCGCCCACCACCGCCTCGGTCAGGCCGGAAACGATGTCGCGGATGCGCGCCGACGCCGCGCCCTGGCTGCCGTTCACCGCCAGGAATGCCTTGGTCATGGCGACCTGGATCTTGGACGGCTCGAAGCCGACCACCGCGCCGTTGCGCCGGATCAGCTTGTAGTCGGCATAGGGGCTTCGCCCCCCGGTACTCGACTCAGGAACTGCGACGCCCAGGGCAGCGGTTGCGGTGGCGTTCTCCTGAGCGATCTGCATGTCCCACTCTCCCGTCGTTCGTGCTGTTTTCCGGGACCGTCCGCCGCGCTTGTTTATTGCGGTTCTGTGACGACCTTACCTAGTACCTACAACATCTAGTGCAACTACGCTGTTTCTCTACAAGATGTAGCCGGCACCTTACACACAAAAAAATATTAGATCAACCTTGGGATACTAAATAAGGGACTGGACAGGCGACCAAACCCTAGATCTAGGGTGGTGCTGCACCGCCGCAAGCAGGCCCGCACAACATATGGGCGCGACCGAGCGTCGCGCACTATATCTAGTAGACGGGGGCGGCTAGGCCAGGGAGGCGAGCAGGCGCGCCCAGTCGAAGCCGGGGCCGGGATCGGTCTTGCGCCCCGGCGCGACCTCGCTGTGCGCGGCGATGTCGTGCAGCGGCAGCTGCGCGCGCAGCGTGTGAACTAGTTCACGCAGCTGCCGGTACTGGGCATCCTCGAACGGGCCGTCGTCGGTGCCTTCCAGCTCGACGCCGATGGAGAAGTCGTTGCAGCGCTCGCGCCCGCGCCACACGGACGCGCCGGCGTGCCAGGCGCGCTCCTGCACCGCAACGAACTGGACCAGCGCACCGTCGCGGCGCACCAGGAAATGCGACGACACCTCCAGGCCGGCGATCTCGGCGAAGTAGGGATGCGCTTGCGGATCGAGGCGGTTGGTGAACAGGCGCTCGATCGCGTCGCCGCCGTACTCCCCCGGCGGCAGGCTGATCGAGTGCACGAGCAGCAGGCTGATCGCGGCGCCGGCCGGCCGCTCGTCCCGGTTGGGCGAAGGCACCCTGCGCGCGCCCTCGACCCAGCCGTCGGCGCCGAGCCTCATGCCGCGGGCTTTTCCTCGCGGATGTCCAGGCGCTGCATGCGGTAGCGCAGCTGCCGGAAGGTGATGCCGAGCAGCTTCGCCGCCGCGGTGCGGTTGAAGCCGGTCTTCGCCAGCGCCTCGAGGATCGCCTTGCGCTCCAGGCCGTCGAGGTAGTCGGGCAGCGAGCCGCCGCCCGGCTCGGCCCCGTCGCGCGCCGCGTCGCCCGCTTCCAGCTGCGGCGGCGCGAGGCGCAGGTCCTCGGCGCCGATCTCGGCGGCGCTGGAAAGCGCCACCGCGCGCTCCAGGATGTTCTCCAGCTCGCGGATGTTGCCCGGGAAGTCGTAGCGCCCGAGCTCCTCCAGCGCCTGCGGCGACAGCCGCGCCGGCGCGCCGCCGGCCTGCGCCGCCAGCCGGGCGAGGATGCTGGCGGAGATCTCCGGGATGTCCTCGCGGCAGTCGCGCAGCGGCGGCATCACCAGCTCGATCACGTTCAGCCGGTAGAACAGGTCCTGGCGGAAGCGGCCGGCGGCGACCAGCGCGCCGAGGTTCTGGTGGGTGGCGCAGATGATGCGGACGTCGACCGCCTCCTCCTGCGTCGCGCCCACCTTGCGCACGCGCTTCTCCTGGATGGCGCGCAGCAGCTTCACCTGCATCGCCAGCGGCAGCTCTGCCACCTCGTCGAGGAACAGCGTGCCGCCGTTGGCGGCCTGGAAGAAGCCGTCGCGGTCGTCGGCCGCGCCGGTGAACGCGCCCTTCTTGTAGCCGAAGAACTCGCTCTCCATCAGGTTCTCGGGGATCGCGCCGCAATTCACCGGCACGAACGGCAGCTCGCGGCGCGCGCCGTTGTTGTGGATCAGGCGGGCGGCGAGCTCCTTGCCGCTGCCCGATTCGCCGGAGATGTAGACCGGCGCCTGCGTGCGCGACAGCTTGCCGATCATCTCGCGCACCTGCGCGAGCGGCTGGCTCGCGCCGAGCAGCTGCTGGCCCTGCGCCGGCGCCATCACGCGGTCGGGCAGCGACAGCGCCGACTTCACCAGCGCGCGCAGCTGCTCGAGGCCGACCGGCTTCGACACGTAGTCGAAGGCGCCGGCCTTCAGCGCGGCCACCGCGTTCTCGGTGCTGCCGTAGGCGGTGATCACCGCCACCGGCAGGTCGCCGCCCAGCCCGGCGATGTGGCGCACCAGCTCGAGGCCTTCGCCGTCGGCGAGGCGCATGTCGGTGAGGCACAGGTCGTAGCGCTCGCCCTTCAGCAGCTCCTTCGCCTCGGCGATCGAGCCTACGCTCGCCACGCCGAGCCCCATCTTGACCAGCGTCAGCTCGAGCAGCTCGCGGATGTCGGGCTCGTCGTCGACGACCAGCACCTGCGCCCCCGGGGCCCCCGCGGCGCGCTTTTCGCTTCGCTTCATGCCGTCCGCGCCTCCCTGCAGAGGATGCGGAAATGCGCGCCGTGCGTGTCGTCGACGTACTCCAGCAGGGCGCGGTTCGCCGCGCACAGCTCGCGCGCCAGGTACAGCCCGAGGCCGGTGCCCTTGCTGTCGGTGGTGAAGAACGGCTCGAACAGCTTGCCCTGGTCGGCGGCCGGCACGCCCGGCCCGTTGTCGATCACCGAC
>DASUZH010000523.1:0-6179 GCA_036376975.1 Burkholderiales bacterium
CACGCGCACCAGGCGCGCACCGAACTTCTCCGACACGTGCCGCGTCCACGCCGCCCAGCTCGCCCAATCGATCCTTCGCGGCCTGAAGGCAAAGGCGCGCAGGCTCCCCGGTCGGCCGTGCTGCAGGCCGCCAAGGGCTCCGAGCCGCGCCTGCGGCCGGCTCTCGCCAATGAAGGCCGCTTTGGCGTCTACGATTTCCGAATCGGAAAGAAACTCCTCGACAGGTGCGGCGTTCGCCAGATCGCGCTTGGTGATGACGATGCGGTCGGCCATCGCGACCTGCTTGTCGAGCTCCGGATGGGCCTTGCGCGAAGCGAGGAAGTGCTGGGCATCGACCGTGCACACCACCGCCGCGAGGCGGAAGTCCGGCGCGACCAGCGGGTGGCCGAGCAGGATGTGGAGCAGCGGCGCCGGATCGGCCGCGCCGCTGGTCTCGATGATCACGCGCTCGAAAGCCGGCACTTCGCCGCGCGCGCGCCGGCCGAGCAGGTCGATGAGCGTCTCGTGCAAGGCGCCGCTGTTGACGCAGCACAGGCAGCCGGCGTCGAGCAGCACCACGTTGTCGCTCGCCTGGGCGACGACCAGCTGGTCGAGGCCGATGTCGCCGAGCTCGTTCACCACCACCGCGGTGTTGGCGAGCGCGGGTTCGCGCAAGGCCGAGTTGAGCAGCGTGGTCTTCCCGCTCCCCAGGAAGCCGGTCAGGAGATAGACGGGAATGCGCCTATCGCTCATGGCCGAAGAGCTCGACCAGCGCGGCGCGCAGCCAGCGGTTGGCGCCGTCGTTCTCGACCCGCTCGTGCCAGAACACCGACACGTCGAAGCTCGGGATCGGGATCGGCAGCGGGTGCACCTTGGACTTGACCAGCCGCGCGGTGGCCGCCGCGACGCGGCTCGGCACGCTGACGATCAGGTCGGTGTTGGCGATGATCAGCGGCACGACGACGAAATGCGGCAGGCGCAGCGCGACGTTGTCGTGCACGCCGCGCTCGGCGAGCGTGCGCTCCAGCACCTGGTGGCCGGAGCCCATCGAGGCGATCAGCACGTGGCGCGCCGAGAGGAACTCCTTCAGCGTGAGCGGTCCCTTGCGGCCGAGCGGATGGTCGGGCCGCGTCAGGCAGACGTAGTGCTCCTCGAACAGGCGCGCGCGCCGGATGCGCTCGGGGAGCTGCGGCAGGTAGCCGACCGCGAGGTCGACTTCGCCGCTCTCCATGCGCAGCGGCAGGTCGGCGGCCGGCAGCTGCGCGGTCTCCAGGCGGATCGCCGGGCTGCGCTCCTGCAGGTGGGTCATCAGCGTCGGCAGCAGCACCGTCTCGCCGACGTCGGTCATGTAGATGCGCAGGCTGCGCCGCGAGGTGGCGGGATCGAACGCCTCGCGCTTGCCCATCGCGCCGCGCACCATCGCCAGCGCCTCGGTGAGCGCCGGCGCAAGCTCGAGCGCGCGCGGCGTCGGCAGCATGCCGGTGCGGGTCTTCACGAACAGCGGGTCGCCGAACTGCGCGCGCAGCCGGCCGAGCGCGCTCGACATCGCCGACTGCGACAGGCCGACCTGCGCCGCGGCGCGCGTCACGCTGCCTTGGCGGAACAGGGCTTCGAACACGAGCAGCAGATTCAGGTCCGGCGCACTCATTGACGAAATCGATACCGGAAAACACGGCCATCGATTTGACGAATATTATAGGCCGGGCCTAAGCTCGCGCGATGAAACCCTGGGACGGAATCATCAGCGAAGAGGAGCAGCGCGCGTACCAGGCGGCGGGCTTCGGCCGTCCCTCGGGCGTCGGCCGGCGCCCGGCGCTGCTGATCATCGACGTGCAGTACCGCACCATCGGCACCGCGCCCAAGCCGTTCTGGGAGTCGATCAAGGAATTCCCCACTTCCTGCGGCGACGTCGGCTGGAACGCGATGCGCAGGATCGGCGTGCTGCTCGCCGAGTTCCGCCGCAACAAGTGGCCGGTGCTCTACCCGCACGTCGCGCCGAAGAACAAGGCCACCGACAGCGGCCGCCTGGCCGAGAAGGTGCCGGCGATCATGGACATCCCGGAGCGCGGCTACCAGTTCCCGCCGGAGATCGCGCCGCGCGAGGGCGACGTGCTGCTGCCGAAGAAGCACCCGAGCGCGTTCTTCGCCACGCCGCTGGTCAGCCACCTGATCGACCTGCAGGCCGACACGCTGGTCGTCACCGGCTGCACCACGAGCGGCTGCGTGCGCGGCAGCGTGGTCGACGGCTTCGCCTACAACTTCAAGTGCGTGGTGCCGCACGACGCGGTGTACGACCGCAGCGCCACCTCGCACGCGGTGAACCTGTTCGACATGGCGTCGAAATACGCCGACGTCGCCAGCACCGACGAAGTCCTCGCCATGCTGAAGCCCCTCGGCAAGGCGGCCGCCGCGTAGAATGCGGCCGTGCTGATCGACTTCTTCCTCAAGCTCAAGTCGCACAAGCTGCCGGTCTCCATCAAGGAGTACCTGACGCTGCTCGAGGCGATGCAGAAGAAGGTGATCGGCCCCTCGGTCGACGACTTCTACTACCTGTCGCGCATCGCGCTGGTGAAGGACGAGGCCAACTACGACAAGTTCGACCGCGCCTTCGCCGAGTTCTGGCAGGGCGTCGAGACCATCCCCGGCATCGAGGCGCAGATCCCGCTCGAATGGCTGCTCAAGCAGGTCGAGCTGACGCTCAGCGAGGAGGAGAAGAAGCAGATCGAAGCGCTCGGCGGCTGGGAGAAGCTGATGGAGACGCTCAAGCAGCGCCTCGAGGAGCAGAAGGGCCGCCACCAGGGCGGCAACAAGTGGATCGGCACCGGCGGCACCTCGCCGTTCGGCGCCTACGGCTACAACCCCGAGGGCATCCGCATCGGGCAGGACAAGTCGCGCAACCGCAGCGCGGTGAAGGTGTGGGACCAGCGCGAATTCCGCAACCTGGACGATTCGGTCGAGCTCGGCACGCGCAACATCAAGGTGGCCCTAAGACGCTTGAGAAAATTCGCCCGCGAGGGCGCGCCGGAAGAGTTCGACCTGGAAAACACCATCAGCTCGACGGCGCGAAAGGCCTATCTCGACATCCACATGCGCCCGGAGCGGCGCAACGCCATCAAGGTGCTGATGCTGATGGACATCGGCGGCACGATGGACGACCACATCAAGCTCGCCGAGGAGCTGTTCAGCGCGGCGAAGACCGAGTTCAAGCACCTCGAGTTCTACTACTTCCACAACTGCCTGTACGACTTCGTCTGGAAGGACAACCGCCGCCGCCACTCCGAGCGCACCCGCACCTGGGAGCTGCTGCACAAGTACGGCCACGACTACAAGGTGATCTTCGTCGGCGACGCCACCATGAGCCCGTACGAGATCCTGCAGCCGGGCGGCTCGGTCGAGTACTTCAACGAGGAGCCGGGCGCGGCGTGGATCAAGCGCGTCACCGACGTCTACTCGAAGTGCGTCTGGCTCAACCCCGAGCCGGAGGAGATCTGGAACTACCGCCAGTCGATCTCGATCATCAAGGAGCTGATGAACGGGCGCATGTTCCCGACCACCCTCAACGGGCTGGAGCGGGCGATGAAGCTGCTCGCAAAGTAACGAGGAAGTCCCTACAATCGGCGTAGCTGCCAGGGGGCGGCTTTAGAAGGAACGGCCATGCGGCCGATGAAGCTCCGTTCGCACCTGCTGCTCCTCACCCTCGGCACGCTGCTCCCCGTCGTCGTGTTCGTCGCCGTGGCCGGCTGGCTGCTGCTGGTCGATCTGCCGCCCGACTCTGCGCTCGACGTCACCGGCACGGTCGGTCTGATCGGCGCCGGCGTCGTCGCCGCCGTGGTGCTCGCCCTGCTCCTCGCCGTGGCCCTCGCCCGCAAGATCGCGCAGCCGATCACGGCGCTCGCCGCGATGGCGAAGGCGCTGGTGAGCGGCGCGCGCGCCGCGCCGCCCGGCGAGATCCGCATCCGCGAGCTGGCCGAGGCGGCCGACGCTCTCGGCAAGGCGGCTGCCGCAGTGCACTCGCGCGAAAACACGGCGCGCGACGCCGAGCGCGCCAAGGACGAGTTCCTCGCCATCCTCGGCCACGAGCTGCGCAACCCGCTAGCCGCGCTGGCCTCGGCCGCCTACCTGCTGCGCAAGTCGGCGGGCAAGGACGGCGCGGCGGTCTACGCCGCCGACACCGTGCGCCGCCAGGTGGAGCACATGACGCGGCTGGTCGAGGACCTGCTCGACCTCAACCGCATCACCAAGGGCAAGCTCAGCCTGAGCCGCGAGCCGCTCGACCTGGCGCGCGTGGTGGACCGGACGGTGCACGGCCTGAAGGCCTCGGGCTACCTGGACAAGCACCTCGTGCGCCTCGAGCTGAGCTCGGCCTGGGCGCGCGCCGACCAGGCCCGCGTCGAGCAGATCGCCGCCAACCTGATCGGCAACGCGGTCAAGTACACGCCGGAAGGCGGCGAGATCGTGGTCGCCGTGCGCCGCGCGCGCGACGTCTCGGTGCTGAGGGTGCGCGACAGCGGCATCGGCATGTCGCAGGAGCTGGCGGCGCGGGTATTCGACCTGTTCGTGCAGGGCGAGCGCATGCTCGACCATGGCGCCGGCGGCCTCGGCATCGGCCTCGCGCTGGTCAAGCGCCTCGCCGAGCTGCACGGCGGCAGCGTCACGGCGGCGAGCGAGGGCGCCGGGCGCGGCGCCGAGTTCACCGTCGCGCTGCCGGCGATCGAGGCGCCGATGGCCGCCGCCCTGCCGGCGCGGGCGCACGACGACGAGCGCCGCGGCCACCGCATCCTGCTGATCGAGGACGACGAGGACGCGCGCCGCAACCTGCACGCCGCGCTGGCGCTGGAGGGCCACGACGTGCGCGAAGCGGCCGACGGCGCGACGGCGATCCGCAGCGCTGCGCAGTTCAAGCCCGAGGTGGCGATCATCGACGTCGGCCTGCCGGGGCTGAACGGCTTCCAGGTCGCCGAGTCGCTGCGCGCGAACCCCGAGCGGCCGCAGATGGTGCTGATCGCGCTGACCGGCTATTCGCAGACCGACTCGCTGCGCCGCGCGCGCGCCGCCGGCTTCGACGAGTTCGTCACCAAGCCGATCGCGCCCGAGCGGCTGACCCGGCTGATCGACGCCGCGCTCGCCCGTCGCCGACCGGCTGCCGCCTCATGACCGCGACGGCCGCTCTCAACGCTGCGCTTCCAGGAAATCGGCGAGCCGCGCGATCTTCGGATGGCCGAAGAAATTGGTGTGGTGGACCTTGTCGTCGCGGCCGAAAGCGACAAGGTGCTGCGGCGCAACCTGCATCCCGCGCGACACCCCTTCGGTCGGCACCACTACGTCGTTCTTCGTCTCGCCGAAAATGCGGTCGGCGACGCGATCCTTGATCACCTCGACCAGGTCGCCGCTCGCCGTGTAGTCGGACTGGAAAGCGAAGTGCTGCGCCGCACGGGGCGCCGCGGCGAGTGCCTCGAGCAGCGGGCTGCCCGGTGCCTGGTCGGCCAGGCCGGGGAGCCGCGGCAGCGCGACCTCGGCGATCGAGCCTGCGATCGACAGCAGCGCCCCGGTCGCGATGGTCGCCACCGAGTCGGGCAGCATGTTGACGTAGTTCGCCAGCCGGTCGACGAAGGCAGGAATCCTGTCCGGGATCGCGAGGTCGGTGCCCGAGTTCGGTGTGGCGACGAACACCAGGCGGTCGATGTGCAGCCTCACGCTGCCCGCTCCGCCCGCCTTCGCGGCGAGCGCCCGCGCGACCAGCCCGCCGCGGCTGTGGCAGACCACGTCGAACAGGTAGTCGCCCGGGAACGGTTCCAGCGCCTTGAAGAAATCGGCGACGTTCTGCTCCACGCTGGCGCCCATGGTGTGATGGTTGAAGCCGATCACGCGATCTTCGTAGTGCCGATAGAGCCTCGGTAGCAGATCCGTGCCGCGCAGGCGGCCGAAGGCGCCGGCCGTGGTGCTGGTCGTGCCGTGGATGAAGAGCAGCGCCTTCTGGCCGCGAAGCTTTCCGAGCGCGCAGGGCCGCGGCTGCGCGGCGAGCAGGTCCTCGGCCGAACCCCCGTGGAAGCCCTGGTGGGCGCGATGCTTCGCCTCCCAGGCCTGCACGCGGCGCGCAGCGTAACCGCCGACCTGGTCGGCAAGCAGGTTGACGACGATCACGCGGATGACCTTGGCCAGGACCTTGCCGAATAGTCCCCGCCCCTCGCCGCCCGCCTGGC
>DASUZH010000524.1:0-2168 GCA_036376975.1 Burkholderiales bacterium
GGCCGCGTGCGCACGAAGGCCGCGGCGTGGCCGGCGCTGACGGTCAGCGGGCCCTTCTTGAACAGCAGGTAATCCAGCCCGATGCGCGCCTTGCGCCACACGCTCATCATGTCGTCGTTCAGCGTGATCGGCCGGGTGCAGCGCCAGAACGTGCGCACGTAGAAATGGTCCTGCAGGCGCTCGCCGACCTGCGGCGCGTCGTGCACCACCTGGATGCCGTGGCGCTCGAGCAGCGCGCGCGGGCCGACGCCGGAAAGCTGCAGGAGCTGCGGCGAGTTGAACGCTCCGCCGCTCAGGATGATCTGCGCGCCCTGGGCGGCAATGGACCTTCCGTCCTGGCGGTACTTGACTCCGGTCGCCGTTTTCCCCGTGAAGCGGACCTTGAGCGCAAGCGCAGCGGTTTCCACCCGGAGGTTCGGCCGCTTCTCCGCTTCACGGAGATAGGCGACTGCCGTGCTGCGCCTGCGACCCTTGTACGCGGTGGCGCGGTAGTAGCCGGTGCCTTCCTGCGAGGGGCCGTTGAAGTCTTCGGTGCGCGGTATGCCGAGCGAGGCGGCGGCGTCGATGAAGGCGTCGCAGATCGGCAGCCGCTCGAGGTCGGAAATCCTGATCTGCGCCTCGGCCTTCTCGAAGTACGGCAGCAGGTCGTCGAAGCGCCAGCCGGGCACGCCCCAGCCGTCGAAGTCCTCGCGCTGGCCGCGGATGTAGACCAGGCCGTTGATCGAGGAGGAGCCGCCGAGCACCTTGCCGCGCGGCGTGAAGATGCGCCGGCCGCCGAGGTTCGGCTCCGGCTCGGACTCGTAGGCCCAGTTGACGTCGGTGCGCGCGAACAGCTTGCCGTAGCCGAGCGGCACGTGGATCCAGAAGTCGGTATCGCGCGGGCCCGCTTCGAGCAGCAGAACTTTCTTGCTCGAATCTTCGGAAAGCCGGTTGGCGAGCACGCAGCCCGCCGAGCCCGCGCCGACGATGATGTAGTCGTAGTTCAACGGCGGGGAGAAGCGATGTGCATTCCCGCGTCGACGTAGATGATGTCGCCGCTGATGCGACGCGCGCCTTCCAGCAGCCAGGCGACGGTCTCGGCGACGTCTTCCGCCTCCACCGCCGCGCGCAGCGGCGCGACGGAGGCGTACTTCTGCTCCAGGTCGTCGGCGCCGGCCTGGCCGTGCGCGGCCACCTGCCACGGCGTCTTCACGTAGCCGGGCGCGACCACGTTGACGCGGATCTCGGGGCCGAGCACGCGCGCGAGCGACATCGACATCGTCTCGAGCGCCGCCTTGGACGCCGCGTAGGCGACCGAAGAACCGGTGCCGAGGACCGCGGCGACCGAGGAGATGTTGACGATCGAGCCGCGGCTCGCCTTCAGCGCCGGCGCGCAGGCGCGGATCATCTGCCAGGGGCCGACCAGGTTGACGCGGAAAATGCCGAGGATGTCGTCGGCCGAGAGCCCCTCGAGGTCGTCGTGCTTGACGAACTTGGTGGTGCCCGCGTTGTTTACCAGCGCGTCGATGCGGCCCCACTTGTCGAGCACCGCCTTCGCGATCCGGCGGCAGTCGGCGTCCTCGGCCACGTCACCCTGGAAGGCAGCCTGTTTCCGCGCCATGGCCGCGACCTGCCAGCCGCGCTTCGTCAGCTCCCGCGCAGTCGCCTCGCCCATCCCCGAGGTACCGCCGGTGACGATCGCCACCTTCATACCGTGGCGATCGCGGTCGACGGCGAGCCGACCGCGCCCGGCAGGCGCAACGGCGGCGCGGTGAGCAGGAAGCGGCTGCGCTTGTGCTCGCGCAGCCAGCGCGCCAGCTCCGACAGGTAGAACATCTCGCCGAGGTGGATGCCGTTCTTGAACAGGCAGTGCTCGTGCAGCGGCATCGACGCGTGCGGCTTGGGCTTGAAGATGCTGGAAGGAATCAGCTCGACGGCGTAGTTGTCGGCGATCAGGCAGACCAGGCCCGAGTCGCTGATCCACTGCAGCAGCTTGTCGTCGCGCCCGTCGAGGCCGCTGCAGGTGCCGTGCAGCAGCTTCGGGTCGGCGTTCTTCTTCAGCTCGAGGATCACGTCGCCGAAGCCGGTGTACAGGCACACCATGTCGCCCTTCTCCACCGCGACTTTGTCCTTTTCAAGAATCCTTTGTAGATCGTCATAGGTCACGGCGCGTCGCTCACGACCGAAGT
>DASUZH010000525.1:0-3258 GCA_036376975.1 Burkholderiales bacterium
GCAGAGGTCGACCGTCTCGCGGCTCATCATCTCCTCAGTGCGGTCGGGCCCGGCGTCGACATGACAGTGCCGGCAGGTCATGTTGCATAGCTTGCCGACGTTGATCTGGAAGACGTCGATCGCCGCCGGCGCCAGCCTGGCCGGGAACTCCCTGAGGGGAATGCGGTGCAGCGCCGCCAGCTGCTGGGCCGTCGAGGCCAGCGGCGAGGCGCGGGAGACGAGCGAGGTGGTCGCCCGCGGCCCGATCAGCTTGTCGGTCTCGACCGCGCCCAAGCTAGGCCATCACCTGCTTGTGCACGTGCTCGAGCATCTGCACGCCGTGCACCAGCGAGGAGCCGCCGCGGATCGCCGCCGCGACGTGGATCGCCTCGGTCATCTGCTCCAGGTCCGCGCCCTGCTGCAGCGACTCCTTGGAGTAAGCGTCTATGCAGTAGGGGCACTGCACGGCATGCGAGACCGCCAGCGCGATCAGCGCCTTCTCGCGCGCCGAGAGGGCGCCGGCCTTGAATACCTCGGTGTAGTAGTCGAAAAACTTGTCGGCCAGCTTCTTGCTGCCCTCGGCGATGGTGCCGAACTTCGGCAGGTGCTCCGGCTTGTAGTACGAGTCCATGGCTCCAGCTCTCCAGACGGGAGGCCCATTATCGGCCCAAAAGCAAACGAGGCCCGCTGGGTGCGGGCCTCGTTCGCCTGGAGAGGCGGAGCGCTGCGGGCGGCCTTGCGGCCGCTTGCCTTAGTGGCTGGAGCTGTTCTCGAGCGCGTAGTTCTCGAAGCGGCGGTCGGCCTTGGCCGGCTGCTCCTTCACGATCGGCGTCATCTCGACGCCGATGTCGAGGCTTTCCTCGGCTTGCGCGGTGGCGACGAACATCAGGCTGGCGGCGGCAATCACGATCTTTTTCATGGTCTCTTCTCCCGTTGTGTTCTCGGCTCGGCGAGCCGGATGTCTCTATAGAGCACGCGGTGTGCCAGGCCAAAAGGCGGCCTCGGCAGGGCAAATGCCGCGCTTTCCGGGCCGGCCCTGTCGGGCCGGCGACACCCTTGTCGGGCGGGCGCCGGCATTGTCAGGAACTGTCCCGCCGCGCATGGTGACCCGGGGCGGTATCCGGAGGATTTGCGGGCGGTTGCCGGTTTGTTTCACAATCGATTCATGGAACGACGCGACTTCATCAAGGCCTGCGCTGCCACCTGCGCGCTCGGCGCGCCCGAGCTGCTGTCGGCGCAGGACCTCAAGCCGCGCTTCTATTCGCGCGTCAGGCTGATCGGCGAGGGCGGCAAGCCGCTGCGGGCGGCCGACCTGGCGGTGGGCCGCAACTACATCTTCCACTACCCCTTCGAGGGCACGCCCTGCTTCCTGCTCAACCTGGGCGCGGCCACGGGGCGCGACGTGACGCTGAAGACGGAGGGCGGCGCGGCGTACGTCTGGCCCGGCGGGGTGGGGCCGAAGCGCTCGATCGTCGGCTTCTCCGCCATCTGCACGCACCGCATGACCTATCCTACGCCGCAGATCAGCTTCATCAGCTATCGCGAGAAGTCGACGGTGCCGAGCGCGCGTTCCAACGTCATCCACTGCTGCTCGGAGCACAGCCAGTACGATCCGGCGTCGGGCGCGCGCGTGGTGGCCGGACCGGCGCCGCAGCCGCTGTCGGCGGTGCTGCTCGAGTACGACGCGAAAAGCGACGGGCTGCAGGCGGTGGGCGTGCTGGGCGGCGAGATCTTCGACGCCTTCTTCGCCAAGTTCGAGTTCAAGCTCGCCCTCGAGCCCGGCGGCGGCAACCCGCGGCGGCGCGTCGAGGGCCAGGCGCCGGTCAAGCCGATCGAGGACTACTGCAAGCAGCAGGTGCGCTGCTAGCCCCCGCTTTCGCGGGGGTGACATTCACGCACGGGCTGCCAGCGGCAGGTTCATCAGCAGGTTCTGCGGCTTCATCCTCAGGCTGCCGTCCGGGCGCATCGCCATGCCGAGGAACACCGGCGCGCCGGCGTGCTCCGGGCGCAGCACGGCCGGATCGGGGAAATCGACGCGGAACAGGCCGACGATGCGCTTCATGCGCTCCTCCTCGACCTCGCCGCCGCCGTAGAGCTCGTTCAGCATGCCGGTCGCCTCGGCGTCGAGGCCGACGTGCCAGACCCAGTCCTCGTCCGGGATCTCGCGGATCGGCGTCACGGTCGTGCGCACGCCGTGGAAGTGCGCCATCCAGCGCTCGAGCACGCGGCCGAGCGCCGCGGCGCCGGGCCGGCCCGAGTTCAGCTGCACCACCGTGTCGTAGGCCTCGTCGCGCTCGAAGTAGCGGTGCGCGTTGCGGTCGTCGAGCACGTCGAGGTCGATGGTGCGGGTCAGCATGCGGTTCTCGCGCAGCAGCTTGCCGAGGTTGCCGAAGCCGCCGGTTTCGGCGTGCATGCGGACCGTCTCGTGGTCGGCCGACATTACTGCGCCGTCCTGGATCGAGATCTGCTGCGGGCGAAAGAACATCTCGGCGGCGCGCGCCTCGAGGCCGTCCTTGGTGCCGTCGAGCAGGCCGCGCAGGATCACCTGCGCGGTGTGGTGGATGAAGTCGGGCGGCACGGCGACGTCGCGCTGGAACAGGGCGGCGTAGAAAGCCTCCAGCGTCGGCGCTGCGAGCAGCCGCGCGCGGAAGCGCAGCATGACGTGGTAGTTCTCGCGCGCGTCGGCGTCCGCCAGCGACTCGATCTGCGCCGCCGGCACCTCGCGGCGCGGCTCGTCCATCAGCGAGGCATGCAACGCGCGCTCGTCGGCCTCGGCCTCGGGCGGCGGGGCGAGCTCCGGCCTGCCGTAGTACAGGCGCAGGTAGTCGTCGGTGACGCGCAGCCTCCCGTCCGCGTCCTTCTCCAGGAGGCGGTAGCCGCAGCTCGGCCAGAAGTCTATGCCTTGATCTCCCGCGCCGTGATCGTGTACTTGAAGTTGTCGGGGTCCAGCGGGTCGAGCCGCTCCTTGCCGATCTCCGCCTGCGGGTACATGAGGAAGCCGACCGCCGGCCCGCTCGAGCCGGGCAGCTTCACGTCGTGCGCCTCGTTGTAGGCGAGCCAGTTCATCTCCCACGCGCCGAACAGCTTGCGCCGCACCGGCGGCACCAGCGGATCGGCGAGCGTAGTCGGCTGCGGCTTCTCCTCCAGCACCACCTTGCGCACGTCGGCCGGGTCGACCGGCACCCAGCCGTAGCCGGTGAGGAACACTTCGGCCCGGCAGTGCTGCGCGCGGGTGACGTTGGGGCTGCCCACGCCCAGGCTGCGATAGCCGAAGTCGCT
>DASUZH010000526.1:0-14492 GCA_036376975.1 Burkholderiales bacterium
TCCATTCGTTCAGGACGCTCTTCGTCGCCTCGTGCAGCCGCGCGATGTCCTCGTCGGAGAGGTCCTTCGTCTGCACGAAAGGGGAAAGCCTGGCGCGATGCAGGATCTCGTCGGAGTAGGCGTTGCCGATCCCCGAGAACAAATGAGGATCGGTCAATGCCCGCTTTACCGTGTGGTTCTCCCTTTTCAACCTTTCATTGAACAGAGCGAGCGAAGACGAGAAGACGTCGATTCCGCCGGGATCCATTGCGGCGAGGGCGGCTTCGCCTTGCACGAGGTGCAGGGAAGCCCGGCGCTTGGTGCCGGCCTCGGTGAGGGTCAGCTTGCCGGTGTCGAACTCGAGCACGGCGAGGCCCTTGCGCTTGCTCTCCCACTGCAGCCGCCCGGCGATCATGAGGTGAAGGACCAGGAACAGCTCGCCCTCCAGGGCGAACACGATGCGCTTGCCGAGTCGCCGCAATGCGACGACCTTCTTGCCTTCCGCTTCGCCGATCGGGGGTACGGCGGTGCGCAGGAGAAAGGGGTTGAGCAACTGCAGCTTGAGCAGCCGGGCGCCGAGGATGCGGCGCTCGAGGCTCTCTATGTAGACGGCGACGTCGGGCAGCTCTGGCACAGTGAAATGCGGGGCTATGGGACGCGGTGGGCTGAATCCCCAATGATAAGATGGCTTTAGTGAGTCACTTGCTGAACAAGCTTAAGGGGGGCGAGTTCGTGGTGACCGCCGAGATCACGCCCCCCGTTTCGACCGATCCTGCCGAGTTCCTGCAGCGGGCCATGCCGCTCAAGGGGCTCGCGGCGGCGATCAACGTCACCGACGGCGCCGGCGCCAAGGTGCACCTGTCGAGCCTGGTCGCCTCGCACTTCCTGCTGCAGGCGGGCATCGAGCCGATCTTCCAGATGACCTGCCGCGACCGCAACCGGCTCGCGCTGCAGGGCGACCTGATCGGCGCCTCTGCGCTCGGCTTCCACAACATCCTGGTGCTGGCCGGCGACGACCCGAAGCTGGGCGACCAGCCCGAGGCGAAGGCGGTGTTCGACCTGAACAGCCGCGACCTGATGCTGATGGCGCACCGCATGCGCACGGAGGGCAAGCTCCCCACGGGAGTCGAGATCAAGCACGGCGTGAAGCTGGTGATCGGCGCGGCCGACGTGCCGCAGGACCCGACGCCGGACTGGAACCCGAAGGGCCTGCTCGCCAAGGCTGAGGCGGGGGCGGACTTCGTGCAGACCCAGTTCTGCATGGACATCGGCGTGGTGCGGCGCTACGCCGCGCGCCTGCTCGAGCTCGGCTTCAAGCTGCCGATCCTGATCGGCGTGGCGCCGATCCCGTCGGCCAAGTCCGCGCGCTGGATGCGCGAGAAGCTGTTCGGCACGCAGATCCCCGACTCGATCGTCGAGCGGCTGGAGAAGGCCGCCGAGCCGAAGGAGGAGGGCGCGAAGATCTGCATCGAGCTGCTGCAGCAGCTCGCCGAGGTTCCCGGCATCGCCGGGGCGCACGTCATGGCGCCGCAGAACTTCTCGCAGATCCCGCGCGTCATCGCCGACTCCGGCGTCACGCGCAGGAAGCAGAAGACGTGGAATTCGCCGAAAGCTTTGTCGAGCTGAACGGCTGCAGGACGCACCTGCGCCGCGCCGGCAAGGGCCGGCCGCTGCTGTTCCTGCACGGCGCCAGCGGCGCGCCGGTGATCATGCCGTTCATGCGCGCGCTGGCCGGCAGCTTCGACGTGCTGATCACCGAGCATCCCGGCTACGGCCGCTCCGACGAGCCCGAGTGGCTGGAGAACATCCACGACATGGCGTACTTCTACCTCGACTTCCTGCAGAAGCTCGACCTGAAGGACGCGGTGCTGGTCGGCAGCTCGATGGGCGGCTGGATAGCGGCCGAGATCGCGGTGCGGGACGCCTCGCGCCTGAAGTCCGTGGTGCTGGTGAGCCCGGCCGGGCTCGTCGCGCCGGGCGTGCTGCCGGCGGACATCTTCCTGCTGCCGCCGGAAGACATGGTGCGCGCGCTGTTCGTCGACCAGAAGCTGGCCGAGGCGCGCCTTGCCGAGCCGGTCACGCCCGAGTCGATCGACGCGGCGCTGAAGAACCGCCACACCACCGCGCGCCTCGCCTGGGAGCCGCGCCTGCACGACCCGCACCTCGCCAAGTGGCTGCACCGCATCGACGTGCCGGTGACCATCGTGTGGGGCGAGCAGGACCGCATCCTGCCGGTCGGCCTCGCCGCCGAATGGAAGAAGCACCTGCCCAAGGCGGCGCTCGAGATCATCCCGAACTGCGGCCACCTGCCGCACGCCGAAGCGATGGAGCGCTTCTGCGAGATCGTGCGCAAATGCAGGTAGTCCTGTTCCACCTGATGCCGTACGCCGACCTCGACCTCGAGGCCGGGCGGAAGGCGGGCACCGTGTGGGTGAAGCTGCCGAACTCGCACTTCGATCCGGTGAAGGGGAACAAGCTCTACAACCGGTATCTCGACGAGCTCGAGTACGCCGAGGAGCTGGGATTCGACGCCGTCGGCGTGAACGAGCACCACCAGACTGCCTACGGCCTCATGCCTTCGCCGATTGTCACGGCTTCGGCGCTGGCGCGAAAGACGAAGAAGGTGAAGATCGCCATCCTGGGCAGCGCGCTGCCGCTGAGGTCGCACCCGCTGACCATCGCCGAGGAGCACGCGATGATCGACGTCATCAGCGGCGGGCGCCTGATCAGCGGCTTCGTGCGCGGCATCGGCGCCGAATACCACACCTTCGGCGTCAACCCGACCTTCTCGCACGACCGCTTCCACGAGGCGCACGACCTCATCGTGCGCGCCTGGACCGAGGAAGGCCCGTTCCCGTTCCAGGGCCGGCACTACAACGTGCCGTACGTGAATCTGTGGCCGCGGCCGTTCCAGAAGCCGCACCCGCCGGTCTGGATCCCTTCGCAGGGCAGCAAGGAGACGATCGACTGGGCGGCCGACCCGAAGCGGCGCTACACCTATTTGCAGACGTTCAGCCCGGCCAAGGTGGTCGAGCGCTACCTGAAGATGTACCGGGACACCTGCAAGGGCTTCGGCTACGAGGCGAAGGACTCACAGCTTGGCTGGGCGGTCCCGGTCTATGTGGGTGCCGATGACGAAAGCGCCCGGAGGGAAGCAAAGGAGCATTTCGAGGTTTTTCGGAACGTCTTCGTCAAGATGCCTCTGGAAATGCTCCTCCCGCCCGGCTACACCTCGCGCGAATCGCTGAAGAACGTGATGAAGGCCAAGGCGCAGATGTTCGGCGACGTCACCATCGAGCAGGCGATCGAGCTCGGCCTGTTCGTCTGCGGCGGCCCGCAGACGGTGCGCGCCGCGTTCGAGAAGTACTGGAAGGACATGCGCTTCGGCAACCTGCTCACGCTGTGCCAGTTCGGCACGCTGCCCGCCGACCTGACGCGCAAGAACATGGAGCTGTTCGCGCGCGAGGTAATGCCCGCGCTCAAGAACCTAGGGTAAGGGGTGTCATTCCGACGAGATTAGCCGCCCCGTTTGTTCTTCTCGTAGGCGGTTTCGGAGGGCTTCACCGATACCGGGTCGCTCGCCGGGAAGGTTTCCTTCACGCCGGCGTCGACGACTTCCTCGTGCGAGGCGCCGGGCCTGAGATGGATGTCGTCCATCGCGTCGCTGGCGTTGGTGGTCGAGCCGGTCGCGGGGCGCTTGAAGCGCCGGTAGAACCAGTAGCCTGCGGCGGTGGCTGCGGCTATCCTGACGATTGGTAGGGCCATAGTGAGTCCAACGTAGCAAGCGACATGCCCAAGTTCCTCACCACCCACGCCGGCAGCCTGCCGCGCCCCCACGACCTGCTCGACCTGATGAAGCTGAAGGTCAGCAGCAAGCCCTACGACAAGGCGGCCTACGACAAGCGCGTAAGAACTGCGGTCGAGGAGTGCGTGCGCAGGCAGGTGCAGGCGGGCATCGACATCGTCACCGACGGCGAGCAGTCGAAGCCGGGCTTCTTCCTCTACGTCAACGAGCGCCTGGAGGGGTTCGCGCCGCGCCCGGGCATGCGCCGCAAGTTCTTCCCCACGGAGACCGCCGCGTTTCCGGAGTACTACGCGCAGTACTTCAAGCAGGCGATGCTCGGCGGCACGGTCGCGCCGGTGGTGCCCATGGTGTGCACCGGCCCGGTGAAATACCGCGGCGAGGCCGCGCTCGCGCAGGACATCGCCAACCTCAAGGCGGCCGCGGCCGCGGCGGGTGCGAAGGGGGTCTTCATGCCGGCGGTCGCGCCGAGCGGCGTCGGCTCGAACGAGTACTACAAGACGGAGGAAGAGTACTTCCACGCCGTCGGCGCCGCGCTGAGCGCCGAGTACAAGGCCATCGTCGACGCCGGCTTCACCCTGCAGATCGACGATCCGTTCCTTTCCGACGTCTTTGTCGACCCGGACTATGACGCGAAAGGGCGCACCGCCCGCGCGCGCATGTACGTCGAGGCGCTGAACGCCAGCCTGAAGGGCATTCCGCCGGAGAAGGTCCGCTTCCACACCTGCTACGGCATCAACGAAGGGCCGCGCATCCACGAGGCCGCCTTGGCCGACGTGGTCGACGCGATGCTGGCGGTGAACGCGGGCGCGTACAGCTTCGAGGCCGCCAACCCGCGCCACGAGCACGAGTACCACCTGTGGGAGACGGTGAAGCTGCCCGACGGCAAGAAGCTGATTCCCGGCGTGATCACCCACGCCAGCAACATCGTCGAGCACCCCGAGCTGATCGCCGAGCGGCTGCTGCGCTACGCCAACCTAGTCGGCTCTGACAACGTCATCGCTGGCGTGGATTGCGGATTCTCGTCACAGGCGACCTACAGCACCGAGGTCCACCCCACCGTGGTGTGGGCGAAATTCGAGGCGATGCGCGACGGCGCGCAGCTCGCAAGTAAGAAGCTGTAATTCGTCATTCCCGCGAAAGCGGGAATCCATGGGTCCCCGCTTTCGCGGGGACGACAAGATTTGCTACAGCACGTCGCGCAGTTCCGGGGTCTTGTCGAACACCGACTTGGCGAACGGGCAGAGCGGCAGGATGGTCCGCTTCTCCGTCCGCGCCCATTCGACCGCGGCCATCACCAGCCGCTTGCCGGCGCCGGTGCCGCGCAGCGCGTCGCTTACATCCGTATGGTCGATGATGATCTTGCTGCCCGCGGAGGTGTAGGTCATCTCGGCAAGGCGCTTGCCGTCGCGCTCGATGACGAAGGCGCCCTTGTGCCCGGCCGGGACGTGGCTGACCGCGTCGCTCATGTCAGGGGCGGCGGAAGGCGCCGGCCTCGCCGCCCTGGATCAGCATCTGCACGAACAGCTGGATCTGGCCGTTCGCCTCGGCGCTGAGCGAGGTGAACTCCAGGCCGATCAGCTGGTGGTTGCGCTTCTGCACCACCTTGACTACCCGTGCGTAGACGTCCTTCGCCCGGAACTCGAGCAGCGGCAGGTCGACCTCGAGCTTGAGCTCGGCGAACAGCGCGATCTCGCCTTCGATTTCGGCCAGCATGCCGTGGTAGCCGATGTCGCGGATCACGCCCCGCGCGGCGGCCGGCAGGACGATCTTCTCCTCGACCTGCTGGTACGAGAACGGCAGGTTGACCTCGACGCGCGGGCTGCGGCGCACCTCCTGCCGCGGCACTTCCTTCTCCACGCTCGGGATGCCGAGCACCTCGCGCACGCGCACCCGCTCCGGCCGCCCCTTGACGAATACCTCGACCGGCTCGCCGGTGCGGGCGAAGCCGCCGCACAGCGCGTAGGTCGCGTCGCTGATCAGCACCTGGCCGCGCAGGCTGAACGCCTCGATGCGCGAGGTCAGGTTCACGTCCTCGCCGATCACGGTGTAGGCCGAGTAGAGGTCCGAGCCGAGCACGCCGGCCATCACGTTGCCGGTGTTGATGCCGATGCCCATGAACAGCTCGGGCACGCCGTTCTTCTTGTTGTTGTTCAGCCACGCCATGCCGACCTGCATGTCGACCGCGCACAGCAGCGCGCGGCGCACGTCCTCCTGCGGCGCGCCGCCGGAGAAGATCACCATGATCGAGTCGCCCATGAACTTGTCGATGGTGCCGCGGTGGCGCACGATGATCTCGCTCATGGTGACGAAGCAGCGGTTGAGCAGGTCGAGCACCATGCCGGCCGGGTAGTTGGCGGTGATGGCGGTGAAGCCGCGCAGGTCGGCGAACAGCATGGTGACGTTGCGCTGCGAGAAATTCTCGCCCGCCGAGTGCGGCTGGTCGGCGCCCATCACCGCGGCGAGCAGCGTCTCGAGCGGCTTCTCGGCGCTGCCGGGAAGCGGCTTGCCGGTCGATTCGGCGACGATGTCCTGGATGCGGCGAAGCGCGTCGCGGATCAGGGATTCCTTCATGCGACGGCGCGCGGCTGCTGCTGCTCTTCCTTCGCCATGCGCTCGACGATCTGCCGCATGATGATCCACGCCTTGTCCTGGCCGAGGTTCACCACCGGCACCGGGCCGAGGTCCATGTTGCGCTGCTGCGCCTTCACCATCGCCATGTCCTCGAGGAAGATGTCGTGCACCTGCTTGGCGAGCATGTCGGAGATCCAGCGCTCGTCGAGCTTGAAGTTGTAGGCCTGGGCGAAGAAGTAGTGCGCGGTCTTGCCGGTCTCGGGCGTGATCGCGTTCAGGTTCCACATGTTCATGCCCCGGCTGCGGTCGCCCTGGCGCGCGCCGGTGCCGACCGGCGAGGAGCCGACGTCGAGCTTGACGAACGACGGCGGGCCGTAGTGCGTGATCTGCCAGCGGTCGACCCTGACGCCGTCGGCGAACTCGCCCATCTGCTTGTGGAACGGCGCCGGCAGCTCGTTCATCAGCCAGCGCGCCACCGTGATGCGGTCGCCCTGGCGCGACACCTCGAACTCGGAGCGCGCGAAGGCGTCGGTGCCGAGCGTGTTCGGATGCAGGAAGGGCAGGTGCGTGGTGTCGAGCAGGTTCTCCACCAGCAGCAGGTAGTTCGACTCGACGTGCAGGTAGTTGCCGCCGAAGCGCCAGCCCGGGTCGTCGAGCCAGTGGAAGTCCTCGATCAGCGCCGGATCGGCCCTGGCCGGATCGCCCATCCAGATCCAGATCCAGTGATTCCGCTCGACGACGGGAAAAGCCCTGACCTTCGCGCTCGCCGGCACCTTGTCCTGCGAGGGCACCTTCACGCACTTGCCGGTCGTGTCGAACTGCAGGCCGTGGTAGGGGCAGTGCACTACGTTGCCCACCAGCTTGCCCATCGACAGGGGCGCCTGGCGGTGGCAGCAGCGGTCTTCCAGCGCGACCGGCGTGCCGTCGTCGCGACGGAACAGGACCACCGGCTCGTCGAGCAGAACGCGCCGCTTCATGGTGCGGGTGACCTCGTGGTCCCAGGCGGCGACGTACCAGGCGTTACGCACGTACATGGGTTCTCCCGACCTTGACCTCGTAGGCTACCAGCGCCACACCCAGCGCGGCGCCCAGCGCGTTCAACCATACGATTGTTGACGAGGCCTGGAACGGCAGCAACAGGAGGAACCCCGCCGCCCCGAACCCCACCCGCGCCGCCGTGCCCATCACCCGGAAGGCGTAGCCGGTGAAGGCGGCGCAGACGAACCAGATGCCGGTGAGCGACAGCGCCACCACCGCGATCGTCTCCAGGGGCCCCGAGCGCATGATCAGGGCCGGCGAGAAGACGAACAGGAACGGAACGATATAGGAGGTCCAGCCGAAGCGCATCGCGGTCCAGCTCGCGGCCATCGGGTCGGTCTTGGCGATGGTCGCGGCGACGAAGGCGGCGGTGGCGATCGGCGGCGTGATCAGCGACATGATGCCGAAGTACAGGATGAAGAGATGCGCCGCCATCGCCGGCACGCCCGACTTGACCAGCGCCGGCGCCACCAGGATCGCGAGCATCACGTACACCGCCAGCGTCGGCAGGCCGAGGCCGAGCACGATGTTGGTCACCGCGCACAGCATCAGCAGCAGCAGCAGGTTCTCGGCGCCGAGGTTGACCAGGTAGGCGGTGAGCGCGAACGACAGCCCGCCGGCCTGGAACAGCCCCAGCACGTAGCCGCCGATCGCGCTGATGACGATGATCTCGCACACGCCGACGCCGGTGTCGACCACCGAGGCCCAGATGTCCTTCAGCCTCATCCTCGCGCCGCGATAGCCGATGAACAGGCCGAGGCCGACGATGATCAGCGCGGCGAGCGCCGCCGAGGGCTCGGGCTCCCAGTTCATCCAGAACATCGCGCCGACGATCGCGGCGAAGGGCGCGAGGAAGATCCAGCCGGTGCGCAGCACCTCGCGCATCGGCGGGATCTCGCTGCGGTCCACCTTGCCGATGCCGTGGCGCGCGGTCTCCAGGTCGCACTGGATGAACAGCGCCGCGAAGTACAGCAGCGCAGGCAGCAGCGCGGCGAGCGCCACCTCGCGGTAAGGCACCTGCAGGAAGTCGGCCATCACGAAGGCCACCGCGCCCATCACCGGCGGCATGATCTGCGCGCCGTTCGCGGCGCAGGCCTCGATCGCCGCGGCGAGGCGCGCCGGGATGCCGGAGCGCTTCATCAGCGGGATGGTCACCACGCCGACCGCCAGCGCGCTCGCCGCGGCGATGCCGGAGATGCTGCCGAAAGTGCTCGAGGCGACGACCGAGATCTTCGCCGCGCCGCCGCGGAAGCGCCCCATCAGGCCGAGCGCGAGGTCGTTGAAGAAGCCCGAGCCGCCCGAGCGCGCGAGCAGCTGCCCCATCACCACGAAGGCGATGACGATGGTGCAGGCGATCTCCAGCACCAGGCCGAGCAGGCCGTTGTTGTCGAAGTTGAGGTAGATGGCGAGCGTGGCGGGCTCGACCTTGTGGGTGCGCAGCTGGCCGGGGATGAGGTGGCCGACCAGGACCCATACCGTCAGCGCGAAGGTGATGATGATGAGCGAGTAGCCCGAGGTGCGGCGCGTGTCTTCGAACGTCAGCAAAGCAATGAGACTTGCCAATACCAACAATTCAATCGTTACTGTGCCGGCCTGCGCAGTGATGCGGGGGAAGTGCACCGCCACGTACAGGCCGGCCGCCAGCCCGGCGGCGCCGAGCAGCCAGTCGAACCAGGGTACGTTGCCTCGCGGCGAACCCCGCGCGGCGGGAAAACTGACGAACAGCAGCGCCAGGCAGACGCCGTAGATGGCGGCGAGGAACTGCTCGGGAAACAGCACCAGGCCGGCGGCGCGCAGCAGGCCGATGCTGTGCGCGAGCGACCCGAGCGTGAGCAGGGCCGCCAGCGCCGCTTGGGCGTAGCGGCCGGCCGCGGACTTCGGCGGCGCCGCGGCCGATAGTTCCTCCATCTAGCTAGCGGAGGCCCGTTTCCTTCCAGTACTTCTCGGCGGCCGGATGGTAGGCGAGGCGCGGCTGCACCTTGCCCGACTTCGACGGGTCGTAGGCCCTGAAGTTCGGGTGGCCGGCAACCAGCGCGTCCTTGCTGGTATGCACGGCCTTGATGAAGTCCACTACCACCTCGTCGGGCACGTGCGTGCCGACGCCGATGATGAAGTCGATGGTCTGCACCTTGGTCGGCTTGTCGACGCCGGCGATGTGCGGCGCCGGATTGACGGTGGAGAAGTAGTACTCGGGGCGGATCTTCTTCATGCGCGCCTCCGAGTCGGGCAGGATCTCCATCGGCAGCACGCGCAGGCCGCCGACCGCGGAGTGGATCTCCTGCACCTTCGGCGCGCCGACCGCGAAGAAGAAGATGTCGATCTTGCCCGACTTGAAGTCCTCGGAGGCGCGGATCACGTTCACCGTCGGCACCTTCCTCACGTCCTTGATGGTCACGCCGCCGGCGGCGAGCAGGGCGTCGAGGTGCGTGATCACGCTGGTCTGCTGCACCCAGTCGGACGGGATGTTCTTGCCCTTCAGGTCGGCGACCGACTGGATCGGCGAGTCCTTGCGCACCCAGAACGCCATCTGGAAGCCGAACAGGGTCAGGGCGGCCCGGATGTTGGGCTTGGCGTTGCCCTTCCAGACGTTCTCGCCGCGCTGCGCCTCGGCCGGCTCGCCGACGTCGAGCAGCAGGAAGTCGGCCTGCTTCGAATTGACCGCGTCGATGATGCCGGTGTCGCCGCCGTGGCCGATGACGCGCACCTGCAGCTTGGTCTTGTCCTGCACCGCCTTGGCGATGACCGAGGCCTGCGCGTTCAGCAGGGTGCCGGGCTGCAGCGTGGCGAAGCCGACGGTCTGCTGCGCGCCGGCGGCGCCGGCGAAAGCCGCCGCGGCGATGAAGCCGATCGTACGGATCATGGGTCCTCCTCCTTGTCTGCTTATCTTAATCCACCGTGATGCCGAGCTTGCGGATCAGCGGCACCCAGAACGCCTGGTCGGCGCGGATCTGCTGCGCCATCTGCGCCGAGGTGGTCGGCAGCACCTCCATGCCGGCGTCCATCAGGCGCTTGCGCACCTCCTCCGAGTTCATCGTCTTGAACAGCTCCATCGACAGCCGGCCGACGATCTCGGGCGGGGTGCCGGCGGGCACCGCGATGCCCTGCCAGAAGAACACCTCGAAATCGGGGTAGCCGGCCTCCTCGAAGGTCGGCACATCGGGCAGCGCGGCGAGGCGCTTCTTCGACGCCACCGCGAGCGGCCGCACCTTGCCGCCGCTGATCGCGCCGCGCGCCGCCGAGACGTCGGCGAATCCGGTCGCCACGCGGCCGCTCATCACCTCCTGCATCACTGCGGCGGTGCCCTTGAACGGGATGTTGACGATGTCGATGCCGGCGCGCTGCTTGAGCAGCTCCATGGCGAGGTGGTGCGAGGTGCCGCTGCCGTTGGAGGCGTTGTTCAGCTTGCCGGGCTGGGCTTTCGCGGCGTCGACCAGCTCTTTCACGTTCGTGAAGGAGCCGCTCAATAGCAGCATGTAGCCGCGCGCGATCATGCCGATCGGGATGAAGTCCTTGTTCGGGTCGTACGGCAGCTTCTTGTAGACGCCGAGGTGGTAGACGAAGGTGCCGTTGTCGGCCATGAACAGCGTGTAGCCGTCGGGGGTCGAGCGCGCCGCGGCCTCGGCGCCGACGATCGCCGCCGCGCCCGGCCGGTTCTCGATCACGATCTGCTGGCCGAGCTGCTGCGACAGCGTGTGCGCCACGGTGCGCGCGATGAACTCGGTGCCGCCGCCGGGCGGGTAGCCGAGGATCCAGCGGACCGGCTTCGACGGATAGGCCTGGGCGCCGGCGAGCGACGGGCCCAGCAGGAGAGCGATCAGCAGCGCGCGCAGCATGGCCGCTATAGTAATCACTATATGAGAGTCGCGGTGATGGGCGCGGGCGGCGTCGGTTCCTACCTCGGTGGGATGCTTTCCCGCAGCGGCGCGCAGGTCACGCTGATCTGCCGCGGCCGGCACCTCGAGGCGGTGCGCCGGCAGGGGCTGGCCGTCTCCACCCCGAAGGAATCGTTCCACGTGCGGGTCGAGGCCAGCGAGCTCGCGACCGGCCAGGCGGACGTCGTCCTGCTCGGCGTCAAGCTCTACGACCTGGAGCGCGCCGCGCGGCAGATCCTGCCGATGCTCGGGCCGCACAGCCAGGTCGTCACGCTGCAGAACGGGGTGACCGCGGCAGAAGAGGCGGGCGCCATCGTCGGCAGCGAGCGCGTGGCGGCAGGCGCGGTGTTCCTCAACGCGCGCCTGGTCGCGCCGGGAACGGTCGACAGCCGCAGCGAGATCAATACCGTAGTGTTCGACCGCAAGGCGGCCGCGCTGCGCGACCTGTGCGTCGCCGCCGGCGTCGACGCGAAGCTCTCGGACGACATCCGCGTCGACCTGTGGCGCAAGTTCGTGCCGGTGGCGGGGCTGTCGGCGCTGTCCTGCCTGTCGCGCCAGCCGATCGGGCCGGTGCGCGACGACCCGGCGCTGCGCGCGCTCTACCGGCAGGCGATGCAGGAGGTGGCGGCGCTCGCCGCCGCGAAAGGCGTCGCGCTCGAGGCAGACATTGTGGAACGGACGCTGGCCCTCGCCGCGCGCTACAAGTACGATGCGCGGGTCTCGATGCTGGAGGACCTCGAAGCGGGCAAGCCGCTGGAACTCGAATGGCTGAGCGGCTACGTCAGCCGCGAGGCGCGCCGCCTCGGCGTCGCCGCACCGTTCCACGACATGGCCTATGCCTGCCTCAAGCCGCTGAGCAAATGAAGGCGCCCAAGGATCGCGTTCCCTATTCGGCCATCGTCGACCGGCCGCCGCTCAGGCTGCCCGAGGGCAAGCGCGTGGCGGTCTGGACCATCGTCAACGTGGAGGAGTGGTCAATCGAGCGCAACATGCCGCGCACAGTGCTGCCGCCGCCGTACGGCCAGCCGCTGATGCCCGACCTGCCGAACTGGGCGTGGCATGAGTACGGGATGAGGGTTGGTTTTTTTCGTATTTTGGAAGCATTAAATTCATTTGATTTGAAAGCGACATTCGCCATCAACGGCTCGGTCATCGACAGCTACCGCCGCGTGGCCGAGGCGGGCCTGAAGGCCGGCTGGGAGTTCATGGGACACGGCTGGATCCAGCGCCCGATGCATCACGTCGAGGACCAGCGCGCGGCGATTTTCCAGACTGTGGAGAAAATAAAATCATTTACTGGCCGCAAGCCCAGGGGCTGGGAAAGCCCGGGCCTCACCGAGACCTTCGACACCATCGACTGGCTGGCGGAGGCGGGGATCGAGTACGTCGCCGACTGGGTGCTCGACGACCAGCCGGTGGAGATCAAGACCCAGCACGGGCCGGTGGTGTCGGTGCCGTACACCGTGGAGATGAACGACATCGCGATGATGGCGCTGCAGCAGCATCCGTCCGAGGAATGGCTGCGCCGCGGCATCGACCAGTTCGACCGCCTGTACGCCGAGGGCGAGAAGACCGCGCGCGTGATGGCGATCAGCGTGCACCCCTACATCACCGGCGCGCCGCACCGCATCGGCTACCTCGAGAAGCTCTACGACTACATCCTGCAGCGGCCCGGCGTGGCCGCGTGGACCGGAGAACAGATCCTTGACTGGTACAAGAAAGCACGCTGAGTTGTGGGCCCGAGCTGAGGCCCTGCTTCCCGTCCTGAAGGAAAGAGCCCCGAAGTCCGAGGAGCTGCGGCGCATCCCGGACGAGACGCTGAAGGACTTCCACGCCGCGGAGCTGTTCCGCATCCACCAGCCGAAGCGCGTCGGCGGCGCCGAGCTGGAGTTCGCCGCGGTGGTCACCTTCGGCGCGCTGCTAGCGCGCGCCTGCGCCTCGACGGCGTGGAACTGGGTCAACTTCACCGCGCACCACATGATGCTCGGCATGTTCCCGCGCGAGGCGCAGGACGAGATCTGGGGCGAGTCGCGCGACGCGCTGATCGCCTCGTCGTTCGTGTTCCCCGCCGCCAAGGCGAAGAAGGTGAAGGGCGGCTACCTGATCTCGGGGCGCTGGCCGTTCTCCAGCGGCGTCGACCCGAGCGAGTGGAACATGCTCGCAGGCCTCGCCTACCTGGACGAGAACACGCCGCCCGAGCAGCGCGTGTTCATGCTGCACAAGTCGCAGTACAAGGTGCACGACACCTGGTTCGCCGGCGGCCTGCGCGGCACCGGCAGCAAGGACGTCGAGGCGACCGAGCAGTTCGTGCCCGAGCACCGCACGCTCGCGGTGGCGGACACCAAGGGCGGGCCGACGCCCGGCAGCGCGGCGAACCCGGGGCCGCTGTTCCAGCTGCCGGTGTTCGCGCTGTTTCCTTATATGTTGTCCGGGGTGGCCCTTGGCATTGCCGAGGGAATGATCGAGGAGTTCCACTCGAGGACAAACGCCAAGGGGAGGATGACCGGGGCGCGGGTCGCCGAGATCCAGAGCACGCAGATCCGCCTCGCCGAAGCCACCGCGTACGCGCGCGCCTCGCGGCTCGTGCAGGAGACCAACTGCCGCGAGGCCGAAGCAATCATCTCTTCCGGAAAAATCCCCGACCTCGGGACCAAGGCACGCTACCGCCTCGAGGGGGCGTACTCGGTGGACTGGGCGGTGCGCGCGGTCGACGTCATGTTCGGCCTGTACGGCGCGGGCGGCCTGTACGAGTCGGGCAACGCTCCGCGCGCCTTCCGCGACGCGCACGCGGTCAAGCAGCACTTCTCCTTCAACACCGACATCGCCGGCACGACTTACGGCCGCGTCGCGCTCGGCCTCGCTTCGGACAATCCGACGCTGTAGCCGGGGAACTGCAAGCAGCGTAGGCGTGACTAATGGTCATGCGGCTGGCGCCAGACGCCGAAGTGGAGTCCCTCCTGCAGCGCGAGGTCCGCTCGCGCCTGCCCTTGGTGCAGCAGCTCAGGCTGTACCTCGACCCGTTCGCCCTGTTCAAGGACGTCACGCGCGGGCGCGAGCGCGCGCTTTCCTACAACCGCGCGATGCGTTGGGTGCTCATCTCATACCTGCGTCGCTGGTCGTTGATAGCCGCGTCGCTGTTCGTCGGCATCGCGCCCGCCGAGGCGCTCGCGGCGGAGGCGACCATCGTGCCGGCGGCGGCGATCGCGGTCGGTTTCTGCATGGCGGTG
>DASUZH010000527.1:0-2529 GCA_036376975.1 Burkholderiales bacterium
TGAGGCAGAGGGCATGGGCGGCCTCGGTCTGGCCGTTGCCGGAGATGTCGTCCAGCTCGCCCTCGATGGAGAGGAGCGCCGTGTTCCTGATCGCCTGCGGCCGCACCAGCTCTTCGCCGACGTACATGCGTCCCTTCGGCAGCGCGAAATCCTGGAACACGGTCTTCACCGTATCTAGGTAGTACTCGGCGGGCATGTCGAGCACCGCGTTGTACTCGTCGTAGAAGCGGCGATGCGCTTCCGCCGAATCGTCGTCGCCCTCCACCAGGTGGCCGTAGTAATCCCAGTGCGAGGTGAGGTGGCGGTCGGGGTTCATCGCCACGAAGCCGAGGTGCTGCAGAAAGCCCGGATAGACGCGGCGCGAGTAGCCCGGATACTTTGCCGGCACGCGCTGGATGACGTTCTGCTCGAACCAGGAATACGGCTTGGTGCGCGCCAGGTTGTTGACCGCAGTCGGGCTCTTCCGCGCGTCGATCGGCCCGCCCATCATGACCATCGTCCTCGGCACCGCGCCGCCGGCGTAGGCCTGCAGCGAGACCGCCGCCAGCACCGGCACGGTCGGCTGGCAGACCGAGATGACGTGCAGGTCCGGGGACAGCAGCTCGATCCACTCGCGGATGTAGCCGACGTAGTCGGCGAGGTGGAACGGGCCCGCCGACAGCGGCACCATGCGCGCGTCGATCCAGTCGGTGACCCAGACATCGTGCTCCGCGAGCAGCGACTTGACGGTATCGCGCAGCAGCGTCGCGTGGTGGCCGGAAAGCGGCGCCACCAGCAGCACCTTCTTCTTGCCGGCGGTGTCCTGCTTGAAGTGGATCAGCTTGCAGAACGGCTTCTCGCGGTACACCTCGATGCCGGGGATGCCCCATGCCGGCTTCTCGTAGCGGCCGGTGACGCGCAGGAACAGGTCGCTCGCCGCCGCGAGGCGGCTGGCGAACGGGTGGTAGTGAAACGGGGAAAAAGGGTTGCCGTACCAGCCGCGGGTCAACTCGGCCAGGTAGCGGTATGGGGTCAGCGCGGTATGCTGCGCTTCATAGAGGCTATAGAGCATTTAACCGTTTGGTTTATAGCAGAATTGGTGCACCGCCGCAGTGATGAAGGCCATAGGCCGGTCGATCCTCTACATACTGTTGCTGGCAAGCCTCATCGCGGCCGGCGGCTACCTCTGGCTGCGCCGTTCCCTCCCCCAAACTGAGGGAAAAGTCACAGTCGCCGGGCTCACGCGCACCGTTGAGGTGCTGCGCGACGCCTACGGGATTCCCCACATCTTCGCCTCCAGCCGGGAGGACGCGCACTTCGCCCTGGGCTATGTCCACGCCCAGGACCGCCTGTGGCAGATGGAAATCAACCGCCGCGCCGCCGCCGGCCGCCTGGCCGAGATCCTCGGCCCCGGCGCGCTGGAGTCCGACCGCTTCCTGCGCACGCTCGGGGTGCGGCGGGTCGCCGAGGCCAACGTCGCGCGGTACGACGCCGAGACGCGCCGCCTGCTCGACGCCTACGCTGCGGGCGTCAACGCGTTCATCGCGGCCGGCCCGGTGCTGCCGCCGGAGTTCTGGCTGACGCGCTCCTCGCCCGAGCCGTGGACGGCGGCGGACTCGGTGGGCTGGGTCAAGATGATGGCCTGGGACCTCGGCACCAACTGGCGCTCCGAGCTCCTGCGCATGCAGCTCGCGAAGGCGATGCCGATGGCGCGCATCCAGGAGTTCCTGCCGCCCTACCCCGGCGATGCGGCGCCGGAGATCGCCGACCTGAGGCAGCTCTATCCCGGCCTCGAGAAACAGCCTGTCGGCGTTTCTTTCCTGGAAAATCCCGAACTCGTCGCGGGCTCCAATGCGTGGGCGGTCTCGGGCGCGCGCAGCGCGAGCGGCAAGCCGCTGCTCGCCAACGATCCACACCTCGGCCTGACCGCGCCGCCGGTCTGGTACTTCGCCCAGCTGCACGCGCCGGGCCTCGACGCGATCGGCGCGACGCTACCGGGCGTGCCCGCGATCCTGATCGGCCGCAACCCGCGCGTCGCGTGGGGGCTCACCAATACCGTCTCCGACGTGCAGGACCTCTACCTCGAGAAGCTGGACGCGCGCTTCGCGCAGCGCGACGAGGTGATCAGGGTGCGCGGCGCGCCCGACGAGAAGCTCTCGGTGCGCGTCTCGCGCCACGGCCCGGTGATTTCCGACGTGCTGCGCGCCGCGCTCGACGCCGCGCCGCGCGGCCACGCCGTGGCGCTCGCCTGGACCGCGCTCGCCGAGGACGACCTCAGCATGCAGGCGATCCTGAGAGTGGCGCACGCGCACGACTGGCGCCAGTTCAACGCCGCGCTGCGCGACCTGCACGCGCCGCAGCAGAACGTGATCTACGCCGACGTCGACGGCAACATCGGCTTCGTCGCCGCCGGCCGCGTGCCGGTGCGCAAGAGCGCGAACGACCTGAAGGGCCTCGCGCCGGCGCCGGGCTGGGACGCGCGCTACGACTGGGCGGGCTGGGTGCCCTACGAGGACCTGCCGCGCGCCTACAACCCGCCGGGAGGCGCGA
>DASUZH010000528.1:0-8152 GCA_036376975.1 Burkholderiales bacterium
AGTTGCTGTTGCCGGCGACCGCGCTGGCGCCCCAGCAGCCGAGCAGCAGCGTGAGGAGCGCCTGCTCGGCGGGCGGCAGCCCCGGCAGGAACAGCAGCGCAGGCGCGCCGGCGATCGCGCCGCTCAGGCCCGCCGCGACCGTCAACCGGCGCGACCACCGCTCGGGCTGCGCCGGGGCGCGTCCTTCCCGCACCACCGCCCGGCACAAGTGGATCCACGCGAGCAGAGCGCCGACCGTGGCCACGCCCCAGGCGACGAGCAGCAGCCGCGGCGCGTGCGGCCAGACCAGATAGACGATGATCGAGCCGACGACGAGCGCCGGCAGCAGGACGCGCCGCCACTGCCGGCACAACGCCGCGAGTTGCGCGGCGAGCAACGCCTGCGGGGTGCTCATGGGCAGCATTCTCCTTGCGCCGCCGGCTCCTGTCATGACTCGTTGGCGGTATAGGATAATCGGCGCGAGAGGGTTCATGCGCATTCTGGTGGTGGACGATCATCCGCTGATGACCGACGTGCTGCGCACGGTGCTCGGCACGCTCGACCAGGTCGGAGAGATCCGCACCGCGAACGATCTCGACACCGCCTTCGCCATCGCCGCTGGCGGCGAGCTGGACCTGGTGATGCTCGACCTCGGCATGCCGGGTTGCACCGGCGTGGAGGCGGTGCAGCGCTGGCGCGAGCGCTTCCCCGACCTGCCGGTGGTGGTGGTGTCGGGCGTGAGCGAGCCCTCCACCATCAACGCCGCGCTCGACCTCGGCGCCATGGGCTTCATCCCGAAGAGCGCGCCGGGCGAGGTGCTGCTGCAGGCGGTCCGCCTGGTGATCTCGGGCGCGATCTACGTCCCGCTGGAGGCGGTGCATGCGGCTGCGGGCACGCCGGCGCCCGGCACGGCGCTCGACCTGTCGCCGCGCCAGCACGAGGTGCTGGCGCTCCTCCTGAAGGGCCTGTCGAACAAGCTGATCGCCCGCAAGCTCGACATCTCGGAGAACACCACCAAGATCCACGTCAGCGCGGTGCTCGACGCGCTCGGCGTGTCGACGCGCACGCAGGCGGTGATCGCCGCCAGCCGGCTGGGGTTGCGCCTCGACTCTTAGTAGAATCGGGGCTTGTCGCTTCACCTCGAACACCTCAATCCGGAGCAGCTCGCCGCCGTCACGCTTCCCGACGAGCACGCGCTCATCCTCGCCGGCGCCGGCAGCGGCAAGACGCGGGTGCTCACCACCCGCATCGCGTGGCTGGTGAAGCACGGCAAGGCCGCGCCGGCCAACGTGCTGGCGGTCACCTTCACCAACAAGGCGGCGCGCGAGATGCTGACGCGCGTCAGCGCGATGCTGCCGGTCAACCCGCGCGGCATGTGGATGGGCACCTTCCACGGCCTGTGCAACCGGATGCTGCGCGCGCACCACCGCGAGGCCGGGCTGCCGCAGGCGTTCCAGATCCTCGACTCGCAGGACCAGCTCGCCGCCGTCAAGCGGCTGCTGAAGTCGATGAACGTCGACGAGGACCGCTTCCCGCCGCGCGAGCTGCAGTGGTTCGTCAACGGCCAGAAAGAGGAGGGCGTGCGCGCGCGCGAGGTCGCCGTCACCGACGAGATCGTGCGCCGCCAGGCGGAGCTGTACGCCGCCTACGACGAGCAGTGCCGGCGGGAAGGCGTGGTGGATTTTCCGGAATTGCTTCTCCGCTCTTTCGAGCTCTTGTCCAGAAATGAGATTCTCCGCGAGCACTATGCGCAGCGTTTCCGCTACGTCCTGGTCGACGAGTTCCAGGACACCAACCGCCTGCAGTACCGCTGGCTGAAGCTGTTCTCCTCCCACAACACCAAGTATTTCTGCGTCGGCGACGACGACCAGAGCATCTACACCTTCCGCGGCGCCAACGTCGGCAACATGGCCGAGTTCGAGCGCGACTTCAAGGTGGCGAAGGTGATCCGCCTCGAGCAGAACTACCGCTCGCACGGCAACATCCTCGACGCCGCCAACGCGCTGATCGCCAACAACAAGAACCGCCTGGGCAAGAACCTGTGGACCTCGGCCGGGCCGGGCGAGCCGCTGCGCGTGTTCGAGGGCGAGTCGGACAACGACGAGGCGCGCTGGATCGTCGAGGAGGTGCGCGCGCTCGCGCGCGACGGCACGCGTCTCGATCACATGGCGCTGCTCTACCGCTCCAACGCGCAGTCGCGCGTGATGGAGCACGCGCTGTTCTCGCAGGGCATCGCCTACCGCGTGTACGGCGGGCTGCGCTTCTTCGAGCGCGCCGAGATCAAGCACGCGCTCGCCTACCTGCGCCTGATCGCGACCCCCGCGGACGACAACTCGTTCCTGCGCGTGGTGAACTTCCCGACGCGCGGCATCGGCACGCGCACGGTGGAGCAGATCCAGGAGGCCGCGAAACTGAAGGGCGTGTCGCTGCTCGAGGTGGCCGACGGGAAAGCGCTTCAGTTCAAGAAGCTGATCGAAGACCTGAAGAACGAGACCAGGGACCTGCCGCTGCCGGAGGTGATCGAGCACGTGGTCGCCCGCAGCGGCCTGATCGAGCACTACAAGACCGAGCGCGCGGGCGCCGAGCGGATCGAGAACCTGGCCGAGCTGACCAACGCCGCGGCCGCGTTCACCGAGGAGGAGCGCGAGACCGAGTCGGGCGAGGCGGTCGACCCGCTCACCGCCTTCCTCACCCACGCCGCGCTGGAGGCCGGCGAGCACCAGGCCGGCGAGGGGCAGGACGCATTGCAGCTGATGACGGTGCACTCGGCGAAAGGCCTCGAGTTCGACGCGGTGTTCCTCACCGGCCTCGAGGAGGGCCTGTTCCCTCACGAGCAGGCCGCCATGGAGCGCGACGGGCTGGAGGAGGAGCGCCGCCTCGCCTACGTCGCCATCACCCGCGCGCGCAACCGGCTGTACCTTTCGCATGCGCAGACCCGCATGCTGCACGGCCAGACCCGCTACAACATCCCGTCGCGCTTTCTCGAGGAGATCCCGGAGCAGCTGATGAAATGGCTGACGCCGCGCTTCTCGAAGCAGAAGGCGCTTACGCCCGATTTCTCAAGGAGCAAGGATTCCTTCGTAATGAAAAAACCCGTGGCAAGAGACGTCGGCGGCTTCCGCATCGGCCAGAACGTGACGCATCCCAAGTTCGGCCCCGGCGTGATCATCGACGCCGAAGGGCAGGGCACCGACGCGCGCGTGCAGGTCAACTTCGGCGGCGCCGGCGTGAAGTGGCTCGCCGTGAGCGTGGCGAAGCTGCAGGCCGCCTAGCTGCCGAAGCTTTCGCCGCAGCCGCAGCTCTGGCGGGCGTTCGGGTTGTCGAAGCGCAGGCGACGCGAGAGACCTTCCTGCGCAAGCCGCACTGTGCTTCCCTGGATAAAAGGCAGGCTGGCGGGGTCGACGAAAACGCGCACGCCACCGCATTCGAACGTCGCGTCGCCGACGTTCACCGTATCGACGGGATCGACGCGATAGCGCAGCCCTGAGCATCCGGCAGGGACGACCGCTAGGCGCACGCCGACGCAGCCGGGCTGCTTGCCGAGCTGCGTTGCAAGGAACCGGGCTGCATCGGCGGAAATCACGATCGGCAGGAAACGCTCGTGCGCAGGAACTTCGCTGCGCCGGATGTCGACCGCGATTTCGCCCGCGCCGGTGACCTGGCACGCGAGGCGAGCGCCGTCCTCCTCGACGCCGGCGCGATCGAGCATGTCCAGCTCGTCTTCGCCCGGCGGGCTGAGGGCTTGGCTGCCCTGGCGAACGACCACGCAGCACGTGGCGCAGGCAAGCTTGCCGCCGCAATCGTGCGCCAGCGCGGCGCCGCTCTTCAGCAGGCTGTGCAGGAGGATTTCGCCTTCGCTCAACGTCACGGTGAGATGGTCCACATTGATCAGACCTTGCGGAGCGTCGAACGTTCGGATGACCGCGATGGCAGCAGGCTTGCTTTATTTTTTTTCTATGCTATGGTCGGGTAATCATGGCGCGCTTCTATCGCAACGCTTTTTCGACGGTCAGTACCGCTCTCGCGGTGCCGGCGCGCGCGCTCGTCAGCCCGGGCACTCTCGTCTTTCTTGGCCTAGCCCGGTAGCGGCGCAGCCGCCGGCTCACCGGGATCCCGACTCACCCTAGCTGCGGTCCGTCCGCGCGCTTGCGCGCTGCGGGCGGCGCCCTTTTTCCCGACCTTTTCGGAGGCGCAAATGCGCAATGTGGACGCTCGTCGAAGCGCCGGCATCGCCGGCGCCGTACTCCTCGCCATGCCGGTGCTCGACGTAGCTACTGGCGGCGGACCCGCGGGCCCTGTGCACGCGGTAATAGGCGTTCTGGCACTCGCGCTGATCGCACTCTCAGCGCCGCCGGGCGCCGGGGATAGCAAATCAACGCACTTTTTTAGCAGGAGGTAGTGATGAACAGGCAAAACGAACTGATCTTGTCCGCGAGCGACGTGGACGTGCTCGCGCTCATGCTCGGCGAGCGCCGCCGGCTGCACACGCTCGAGGCGGCGGCCGCCGACGCGCTGGTGGACCTGCTGGTCGAGGCGCGGCGCGTGCCGCACGGCGAGCTGCCGGCCGATCGCATCGCGATGAATTCGCGGGTGACTTACCGGGAAGAGCCGGAGGGCATGCGCCGCTCCGTCGTTCTGGTTCACCCCATCGAGGCCGACGCGGCGGCCGGTCGCATCTCGGTGCTGTCGCCGGTCGGGCTTGCGCTTCTCGGGCGCACGCCCGGATCGGTCGTCACGGCGGACCTTCCCGGCGGCAATGCGCTCGCGCTCCGCATCCTGGAGGCGTCCAGGAACCGCGAGCTGCGGGCCGCGTGAAAGGAGGGACAGCATGCATCCCGATCTGCCGATCGAGCAGCTCGTTTGCCGCAAGGACACGCGCTTCCAGCTGGGCTTCGCGGCGGAAGCCAGGCAGCGCGTGCCTGCGGGCGAGGAATTCGCGCTCTCAGCCTCCCGGCGAGGCCTGCACGTGCTCGCGCGCAACGAGGACGGACTCGCCGCACCGGTCGACGTCCTGCGCGACGCGTATGGGCAGAGCCTCGAGGTCGGGCCGCCGACCGTACGACTCATTGAAGGTGTTCAGGTAAAGGAACCGATCATGCACGTTCGAATCAACCTGGAGACGAGGTACTGGGAAACCGTGAAGCAGGCGCTTCTCCAGCGAGGCGCGACGCTCGAGGAGGAATACGGCCGCAGCCGGAACGCGGTGCTGCGTTTCGAAGCGCCGCTGGCGCGGCTCCTCGGGCTGCCCGCGGAGCTGCGCCGGATCACCTCGGAGACGGCACGGTACTGGATCGTGCTGAGCCACTACGCGCTGGTCACGCGCGGCCCGGGCGGGAGAGCGGCATGAACGACTTCATTATGGTGACGGCCGCCGACATGTCGCTTCTCAGCCTCCTGCGCGCGAACGCCGCTCTGAAGCGCGAGCTGGATCGCGCGGTCGTAGTCTCTTCGGCCGCCGTGCCTCCGGACGTGGCGACGATGAACTCGCTCGTCAGCTACGTCGATGAAACCTCCGGCGAGCAACGGTCTGTGTTCCTGGTCTACCCGGAAAAGGCGGATGGCTCCGCGGGAAAGGTTTCGGTGCTCGCGAGCGTGGGAACGGCACTCCTCGGCTTGTCCGAAGGACAGGCGATCGAATGGGATTTCCCGGATGGTTCCCGGCGACGCCTCAGGCTGCTCGACGTCATCTACCAGCCAGAGAGGATGGCCAATAGCCCGTCACCTCGGGCACCCTAGGGGGACTATGATCAGCCGGCGCACCCGCGACGCACGAATATTGCATGCGGATCCCGATTCGCGACCTGACTGACGGAGGCTCAAATGACGATCGACAGCGCAACGCTCGAAAGCTGGAGACCGCGTGCGCTCGCGGTGCTGCGCATCGTGACCGGATACCTGCTGATTCCGCACGGCACGGCGAAGCTGTTCGGCACGCCGCACCAGGCGATGTTCGACGGACTGCAGCTCGTGTCGCTGATCGGGCTGGCGGGTGTCATCGAAGTGCTCCTCGGTGCGCTGTTCCTGATCGGGCTGTTCACACGGCCGGTCGCCTTCGTGCTCTGCGGCTTCATGGCCGTGGCGTACTTCATGGCGCACGGCAGCCAGGGAAACGTGCTGCTGCCGATGCTGAACCAGGGCGAGCTCGCGGTGCTCTATTGCTTCGTGTTCCTCTACTTCGTGTTCTCGGGCGCCGGCGCATGGAGCGTGGACGCAGCAAGGCGCGGCGGAAGATTGGCGCACGCATGAAGCGTCCTGCAACTCCGTCGGCGGCGGAGCGCGTTCTCGACCGGGCGATCGAGCTCACGTTTCCGGCGAGCGACCCGGTGGCTGTCGAGCACGCGTTCCGCTCGGCGCGCGCACGCGATCAATCCGCAGCGTCGACAGGGCGGCGCCGGCGCGCGAAACCAAGGCGCCAAGACCCCTGAGCTTGCTCAGCCGGGAGGCAACCGATCCCGGCCTTCCGTGCGGTCGCGGTGCAGCGCGGCCCGTACCAGCAGCATGTAGGTGACCGGTGTGCTGAGCGTCATGAACACGCCGATCAGAATTTCGTGCACCACCGGCCGAGCTTCGATTGCGCTGAAGTGCAGCATCGATCCGACCAGGATCAGGCCGGCGCCGAGCGTAGTCCCCATGGTGGGCGGATGCACGCGCTCGTAGAAGGTGCCCAGGCGCAGCAGCCCGAGCGAGCCGGCGAAGGCGAGCAGCGCGCCGAGGACGACGAGTACGCCCGCGGCCCAGCTCATTCGATCACCTCCCCGCGCAGCAGGAACTTGGCGAGCGCCGCGGTCGAGACGAAGCCGAGCATGCCGATGACGAGCGCCGCCTCGAAGAACAGCGCGCTGCCGTTGCGCATGCCGAAGGTCAGCACGAGAAGCATCGCATTGACGTACAGAGTGTCGAGCGCGAGCACCCGGTCCTGCGCGCGCGGTCCGCGCAGCAGCCGCAGCGTGGCGAACGCCATCGCGAGCCCGAGGAGCAACTGCGCCACCGACACGGCGAGGATGAAGAACGAAGCGCTCATTCGAAGATCTCCTTCAGTCTGCGCTCATAGCGCTGCTTGAACTGCCGGATCCAGGCCTGCTCGTCGACCAGGTCGAGCACGTGGATGGTGAGCACGTTGCGTGCGGCGTCGTAGCGCGCCCAGCTGGTGCCGGGAGTCGCAGTGATGATGCACGCGAGCGCGGCGAGCGCGCCCGGATGGCGCACCTCGAGCGGCATCGCCAGGAAGCCGGCGACGCGCTCGCGGCTGGCGGGGCGCAGCACGATGCGTAGGACGGCGAGGTTCGAGCGCACGATGTCCAGGAACACGAGCCAGAGCAGCGCGGCGAGCGCCGTGGCGCGATAGCGCGCCCGGCCCAGGGGCGGCTGCAGCAGGGCGAGCACGCCGCTTCCGCCCAGCGCGAGCAGGCCCCCCAGCAGCACCTGCGCGGGCGCCACCGTCTCGTTGAGGACCAGCCACATTGCCAGCAGCGCGGCCGAGAACAGGGGAAAAGGCAGCCAGCGCTTCATCTGGTACGCAGGACTTCGTCGATGTAGGCGCCCGGCGCATGCAGGGCGCGGGCTGCTTCCTGCGTATAGCGCATCGCCGGGCCGGCCGCGGCCGTGAGCGCAAGACACGCCGCCAGCAGCGCAGCCACCGGAGCGATCTCGATCACCCGCACCCGCGGAACGCTGCGCTCCTCCGCTGCCCAGAACACCCTGATCCCGGCGCGTCCGAGACCGATGACCGCCGCCAGTCCCGAGAGGAGCAGCAGAGCCAGGAACGCCCATGTTGCGGCCGGAACCGGGTCGCCCGCCAGCAGCGCGGCGAGCATGGCGAACTTCGCTACGAAGCCGGGAAGCGGCGGCAGGCCGGCGACGAGCAAGGCTGCACAGGCGAAGGACAGGCCAAGCAGGACCATCGCGGAAGGGATCACCACCCCGACCTCCTCTTCGGGCTCCTCACCGTCCGACAGGCCGAATGCGTCCGCAGTCACCGCGAGCACATCGGCACCGGGAGCGCGTGCGCGCTCCATGAGCTCGATGAGCAGAAAGAGCGCTGCCAGCCCGAGGGTCGAAACCACCAGGTAGTAGATCGCAGCGCCGGTCGCATCCACGCCGCCGAGGCCGGCGGCGGCGAGGAGGATGCCGGAGGACACGACGACGCTGAACCCGGCGAGGCGGCCGAGCTGCT
>DASUZH010000529.1:0-7354 GCA_036376975.1 Burkholderiales bacterium
GAAAGCGGTGATGCGCTCCGCGCTGCTCACCGACGCGCTCGCCGCGGCCGGCGTGCCCGACGTGAAGGCTGTGTGGGCGCACGAGATCGGCGGCGCGCGCATGTTCAACGTGGTGTCGATCAAGCAGCGCTACGCCGGCCATGCGCGGCAAGCCGGCCACATCCTCAGCCAGTGCGGCGTCGGCGCCTACATGTCGAGGTACTCGGTGGTGGTCGACGACGACATCGACCCGTCGAACCTGCAGGAAGTGATGTGGGCCGTGGCGACGCGCACCGACCCGGCCACCAGCATCGACCTGATCCAGCGCGGCATGGGATCGAAGAACGACCCGATGTTCGTCGCCTACAAGTACGACGCGCCGCTCAGCTCCAAGGCGGTGATCGACGCCTGCCGGCCGTGGGAGCACCTCGCCGAGTTCCCGGCGGTCGCCGAAGCGAGCAAGGAACTGCAGGAGAAGACCCGCAGCAAGTGGAAGGATCTTCTTTAGCGAGCAATCGTTCGTCATTCCCGCGCAAGCGGGAATCCATGGGCCCCCGCTTGCGCGGGGGAGACTGCTCTCGGACTAAACGAGAAAAATGGGGTCTGTCCCCATTTATCAGGCTTGCAGGTGCTGGCGGGCGAGCTTCAGCCACTCGCCCTGGGCTTCGTGATAGTGGCCTGGCATGCGCTCGGCGTTGCGCAGCATGCGATGCAGCACGTCCTGGGCGTCGGCGCCGCGGTTGAGCCTGGCGAGCAGCGCGGCGTAGCGCCAGCGGCCTTCCTCGCCCGGGTAGGTGTCGGCGAGGACCTTGTACTCGGCGAGCGCCGCGTCGAGATTGCCGGCGCCTTCGTGGGACTTCGCCAGCGCCATGCCGACCTCCGCGGTACGGAAGGCCGGATGCGTCTCGCGCAGCTTCTGCGCGATCGCCAATGCCTCGCTGTGCGACCCGTTCAGCAGGTGGGCGCTGGCGAGGCCGAAGCGGATCTCGGGATCGCTCTCGTACACGCCGTTCAGGCAGCTGCGATAGAGGCTCGCCGCGTCGGCGTACATGCGGCTGTTGATGCAGGCGCGCGCCAGCTGGACGCGGTTTTCCACGCTGCCGCAGCTCTCCAGGTCGGCGACCTTCTCGCGCAGCGTGCGCTCCGGGTCCCATGCCTTGGCGACGGCGCGCGCGGCCTTCTCCGCCTTGCGGCTCTCGCGCGAATTGGGGAACACCTCGATGAAGTAGTACAGCACGCAGCCCATCACCGGGAACGCCATGATGACGAACAGCCACCAGTACGGCCGCCCGGTCTTCAGCGCGTGGTACGCGAAGCAAAGCTGGATCAGCAGGACTACGCCGCCGATGATCGGCATGTTGTCGTTTCCCCTGGCGCGACTTTGCCGGCCGCCCTGTCGCGCCGGCAAGGAAATTTTGCCGCTAATCCAGCGCCAGCTCCATATAGGTGACCCCCGGCAGGGGGTTGGCGTAGTAGGGCGCGATGTCGCGGAAGCCGAGCGAGCGGTAGAGCGCCTTCGCCGCGTGCATGGAGGCCAGCGTGTCGAGCCGCATCCGGCGGTACCCGGCGGCCCGGCCGCGCGCGATCAGCTCGACGGCCAGGCGCCGGCCGAGGTCGTGGCCGCGCGCCTGCGGCTGGACGTAGAGCCGCTTCATCTCGCAGGCGTCGCCGGCGAGCGGCCGCAGCGCGCCGCAGGCGACCGGCGCGCCCTCGCGGCGGGCGAGCAGCAGGCAGCCGCGCGGCGGGGCGTACATCTCGCCGAGGCCGTCGAGCTCGGCGGCGAAGTTCTGGAAGCAGAGGTCGGTATCGAGGCTCGAGGCGTACTCCTCGAACAGGGCCCGCGCCTGCGCCAGCTCGGGCGCGGTGCGGGCGTCGGAGATGTCCCACGCGGCCATGCCGTATCGTATGCTGGGAGCGCCGTTTGCTAGTACATTACGCCTCCATGCTCCAAGACGAGACGATCAAGGCCGCCTACCGCCGGTATGCCGGCTTCTACGACGCCTTGTTCGGACCGGTCCTGCAGCCTGGCCGCAAGGCCGTCCTCAACGCGCTCGGCCTGCGCCCGGGCGACCGGGTGCTGGAGGTGGGGGTGGGGACCGGCCTGTCGCTGCCGATGTACCCCGCGTCGGTCAAGGTCACCGGCATCGACCTGTCGCGCGAGATGCTCGACAAGGCGCGCGCCCGAGTGGCGCGCCGCGGCTTGGCCAACGTCGAGGGGCTGCTCGAGATGGACGCCGAGTCGATGAGCTTCGCCGACGCCAGCTTCGACAAGGTGGTGGCGATGTACGTCATGCCGGTGGTGAAGAACCCCGCCCGCGTGCTCGACGAGTTCCACCGCGTGTGCCGGCCCGACGGCGAGATCTACCTGGTCAACCACGTGCGCTCCGACAACCCGCTGCTCGGCGCGGTGGAGAAGGGGCTGGCGCGCTTCTCCAACCAGATTGGCTTCCGCCCCGACTTCGAGCTGCGCGAACTGATCAACGGCTCCGGCCAGGTCGACGAGGTGGCGCGCATCCTCCTCTGGCGCGTCATGCGCGTGCGCAACGGCGTGGCTCACCGCCGCATGGCGGCGAACGGCTGACAGTCCGGCCGGACCACGCGGCCGGGTAGATCGGCCTGTCCCCGGCAGGCTACAACTGCCGGATGCACACGAAAATCATGAAGCGCCTGCAGCGCCACCTGGGCCTGAGCGTGTTCCGCGTGCTCGCCCGGCCCCTCGCCGATGCCGCGTCGTGCAATGCGCACGTTCCGCATGGCGTGCACTGCCGCCTGCTGGCGGAGGACGAGCTGCTGTCGCACTGCTGGGACCGCGAGCTCGAGCTGTCGGAGAAGTCGGCGCGGGCGGCCTTCGCGCGCGGCGACGCGTGCGTCGGCGCGCTGGAGGGCGGGCGGCTGGCGGGCTATGCCTGGTACGCGTTCGGCGCCACCCCGGAAAGCAACGGCGTGTGGGTCGACTTCGCGCCGCGGCTTCGCTACAGCTACAAGCATTTCGTCCGGCCGCAGGACCGCGGCCGGCGCATCGCCGCCGGGCTGCTGCCGGCCGGCGACGCGCTGTGCCGCGAGCGCGGCCGCAGCCATTGCCTCACGCTGATCCATACCCACAACCGCGCTTCGATCCGCGCCTCCGAGCGCGCGGGAGCGCGCACCGCGGGCTACGCCGCCTATCTCAAGGTGTTCGGCCGGGTGCTGTGCTGGTACTCGCCGGGAGCGAAGGGGCTGGGGCTGCGCTTCTTCCGGCCTCAGTCGAACTTCAGGCGGTTCTCGTTCGCGATGCGCCGGTTCGCTTCGATGCTTACGGCGACCACCTCGCGGAACTGAGCCGGCGTATTGCCGATCGCCGTCGCGGCGACGGCTTCCAGCCGCTTCACCGTCTCGGGCTGCTTCAGCGCGCGCACCAGCGCGTCGCGCACGCGCGCGACCAGCGGATCGGGCAGCCTGGCCGGTCCGATCAGGCCGAACCAGGACGGGTCGTTCACCTGCGGCAGGCCGGCCTCGGCGAAGGTCGGAACTTCCGGTAGCGCCGCCACGCGCTTGTCGGACGCGACCGCTAGCGCGCGCAGCTTCCCCGACTGGATGTGCGGCAGCGACGAAGGCAGGTTGTCGAACAGCACCTGCACCTGGCCGGCTAGAGTGTCGTTGAGCGCGGGACCGGCGCCCTTGTAAGGCACGTGCACGATGTTCACCTGCGCCGCATGCTTGAAGGTCTCGCCGATCAGGTGGCCGAGGCTGCCTATGCCCGGCGTGCCGTAGTTCAGCTTCCCGGGATTTTTCTTTAGCAAGGAAACAAACTCGTCCATGTTTCGCGCCGGTACAGACGGGTGCACCGAGACCACGTTCGGCACCGCGGCGATCTGGCTGATCAGCGTGAAGTCGCGCAGCGCGTCGTAGCCGAGCGCGGCGCCCCGCACCACCGGATTGACGACGTGCGTCGAGACGGTGGCGAGGCCCAGCGTGTGGCCGTCGGGCGCCGCGTCGGCGATCGCCTTGGCGCCGATCGCGCCGCCGGCGCCGCCGCGGTTGTCGACCACGATCGCCTGGGCGAGCTCCTTCGCCAGCCCGTCGGCGGCGATGCGCCCGATGATGTCGGTCGAGCCGCCCGGGGGAAACGGGATGATGAGCGTAATCGCCCGCTGCGCCTGGGCGGCGCTCGAAACGAGCAACAAGGCCACGAAGAGGAAAATCCGCATCCGGCCATTCTAGCTTCGGTAGAATCGGCGCCCCCGTGATCCGTCTTTCCAACGTCACCTTGCGCCGCGGCGTCAAGGTCCTGCTCGAGAACGCCGACCTGGCGCTCAACCCCGGCGAGCATGCCGGCCTGATCGGCGCCAACGGCTCCGGCAAGTCGAGCCTGTTCGCGGTCCTGCGGGACGAGATCCACGCCGACAAGGGCGAGGTGGACTTTCCGCGCAACTGGCGGGTGGCGCACGTGGCGCAGGAGACGCCGGCGCTGGACCGGCCGGCGGTGGAGTACGCGATCGACGGGGATGTTGCCCTCCGGACGCTTCAGGGGCGTCTTTCGGAAGCGGAAGAGAAAAACGATGGAAACCTGATCGGCGAGCTGCATGCGGCGCTTGGCGATGCGGACGTCTACACGGTGCAGTCGCGGGCGGAGTCGCTGCTGCTGGGCCTGGGCTTTTCCCTGGAACAGCTCTATCAGCCGGTGTCCAGCTTCTCCGGCGGCTGGCGCATGCGCCTGAACCTGGCGCAGGCGCTGATGTGCCCGTCGGACCTGCTGCTGCTCGACGAGCCGACCAACCACCTCGACATCGACGCCATCATCTGGCTGGAGGACTGGCTCAAGCGCTATCCCGGCACGCTGATCATCATCTCGCACGACCGCGACTTCCTCGACGGCGTGGTGGGCGCGATCGTGCACATCGACCAGAAGAAGCTGCGGCGCTACGGCGGCGACTACTCCAGCTTCGAAACCCAGCGCGCGCAGAACCTGGTGCTCGCCACATCGCAGTTCGAGAAGCAGCAGCGCGAACGGGCGCATCTGCAATCGTTCATCGACCGTTTCAAGGCCAAGGCCACCAAGGCGCGCCAGGCGCAGAGCCGGATGAAGATGCTGGCGAAGATGGAGGACCTGGCGCCGCTGCACGTCAGCGCGCCGTTCTCGTTCGAGTTCCGCGAGCCGCTGAAGGCGCCCGATCCGCTGCTGGTGCTCGAAGGGGTGGCGACCGGCTACGGCGAGAAGGTGGTGCTGTCCGAGGTGGACTTCTCCCTGCGCAGCGAGTCGCGCTACGGCTTGCTCGGCGTCAACGGCGCCGGCAAGTCGACGCTGATCAAGACCATCGCCGGCCTGCTCAAGCCGATGGCCGGCGAGGCGGTGTTCAACAAGGGCCTGCAGATCGGCTACTTCGCGCAGCACCAGGTGGAGATGCTGCGGGATGAAGAGTCGCCGCTATGGCATCTAAAACGAATTTCTGAAAATAAAATAAAAGAACAGGATCTACGCAACTACCTCGGCAGCTTCAATTTCCCGGGCGACATGGCGACCGACCCGATCGAGCATTTCTCGGGCGGCGAGAAGGCGCGGCTGGCGCTCGCCCTCATCGTCTGGCAGCGGCCGAACCTGCTGCTGCTCGACGAGCCGACCAACCACCTCGACCTCGAAACGCGCGAGGCGCTGGCCGTGGCGCTGGCGCAGTTCGAGGGCACGCTGGTGCTGGTGTCGCACGACCGGCACCTGCTGCGCGCCACCACCGACCAGCTGCTCGTCGTGAAGGATGGAACGGTAGATGCGTTCGATGGCGACCTGGATGACTACCGCGACCTGCTGCTGAAGAAGGAACCGGTCGAGAAAAAACCACCGCAACAACAACCGAAGCCAAAAAAGGCCAAGCCCAATCCTTCCCGGCTGCAGCGCATCGAGAAGGAGATGGCGAAGCTCAACCAGCGCAAGGCCGAGATCGAGGCGAAGCTCGCCGACCCTGCGGTCTACCAGGAGCAGGAGGCGGTGAAGGCGCTGCTGCTCGACCAGGCCTACGTCGCCAAGGAGCTCGAGCAGGTCGAAGCCGAGTGGCTCGAATGGGCGGATACGGCACCGTAGGCGTCCTGCTGCTGGCGGGCTGGACGTTCCTCAACGCGTCGGTGGCGTGGGCCTACCTCGCCGCGGCGCTCGCCTTCGAGGTCTGGCTCGCCCGCAGGATGGCGGCGCTCGGCCGCCATCCCGCGGCCGCGGGCGAGGCGCCCTACCACTTCAGCGAGGATGAGGCGCGCCTCGTCGGCCGCTACCGCTACTACTTCACCGAGACCGGCAAGGCGCGCCAGCTGTCGTCGGTGCTCGCCGCCATCGGATTGACTGCGCTGGTGCTGGTGCCCTGGCTCGCCTACAAGCTCGCTTTCGTGCCCGCCGGCCTGATCGGGCTGAACGTGATCGCGGTCGCGTACCTGACGCGCCGCCTGATCCCGATGGTCGACACCGGCGCCGCCTGGCAGAAGATCCGCGCGGGCAACGAATGAACGGCTCGGCGCGCTTCTTCGTCGACCTGCCGGTGCTGACGGAGTTCAGCGCGGTGACGCAGCCGGCGAGCTTCGCGCCGCTGCCGGCGGACTGGCACATCGCGGCCTGCGACGTGCGCGACTCGAGCGCCGCGGTGCGCGCCGGCGACTACAAGCACGTCAACACCGTCGCGGCGGCGGCGGTGACGGCGGTGCTGAACGCCGCCGGCCACAACGACGTGCCGTTCATCTTCGAGGGCGACGGCTGCATGTTCTGCCTGCCGCCGGGCCTGCGCGACGCGGCGCGCGAGGCGCTGGCGAAGACGCGCGACATGGCGCGCGCTTCCTTCGGCCTGGAGCTGCGCGTCGCAACGCTGCCGGCGACGCAGGTGCGCGCGGCCGGCTTCGACATCCTGGTGGCGCGCTACCGCGTGTCGGAAAACTACGTGCAGGCGGTGTTCGCCGGCGGCGGCATGGCGTGGGCCGAGCGCTACATGAAGGACCCGGCGACCGCGCCGCTCTGCGCCGTCGACGCCGCCACGCCGGCGCGCGGCAGCCACGACGGCCTCGAGTGCCGCTGGCAGGACATCCCGAGCCTGCACGGCGAGACGGTCAGCCTGATGGTGCGCTCCGAGAAGCGGGAGATCTACCGGGATCTGATCGGCAAGGTGCGCGAGATCTACGGCAGCGAGGAGTCGTGCCACCCGGTGACGCTGCCGGCGCTGTCGATGGCGCTGGGCGCGAAGCGGCTCGGCAACGAGGTCGGCGTGCGCGCCGCGGGCGAAGGCGCGTGGGGCAGGTGGCGCTACCTGACGCGCACGCGCCTGATCGTGATCCTCGGCTGGTTCCTGATGAAGCTCGGCCTGCGCACCGAGGAGACCGACTGGAGCCTCTACCGGCAGACGCTGGTGCAGAACAGCGACGTGCGCAA
>DASUZH010000530.1:0-3885 GCA_036376975.1 Burkholderiales bacterium
CGATTTCCAGGTATTCGTCCTGGTCGAAGGGGTAGAAGCTCACCCACAGGCCGAAGCGCTCGGAGAGCGAAATCTTCTCCTCCACCGTCTCGCCCGGGTGGATCTCGTCGTCGACGTACTTGGTCTCGAGGTTCTCCGACATGTGCTCGGGCATCAGGTGCCGGCGGTTCGAGGTGGCGTAGATCAGCAGGTTCTCCGAGGTGGTCGAGATCGAGCCGTCGAGCGCGACCTTGAGCGCGATGTAGCCCTCTTCCGCGCCGTGGAACGTGAGGTCGTCGCAGAACAGCAGGAAGCGCTCCTTGCGCGGCGCCACCTGGTCGACGATATGCGGCAGGTCGACGAGGTCGTTCTTCTCCACCTCGATCAGCCGCAAGCCCTGCTTCGCATACTTGTTGAGCAGCCCTTTCACGATCGAGGACTTGCCGGTGCCGCGCGCGCCGGTGAGCAGCACGTTGTTGGCCGGCTTGCCCTCGATGAACTGGCGCGTGTTCTGCTCGACGCGCTCGATCTGGCGGTCGATGCCGCGCAGGTCGGACAGCTTGATGCGGTGCACGTGGCGCACCGGCGCCAGCCAGCCCGGAGCTCCCCTGCGGCCGGAGCTGCGCCAGCGGAACGCGATGCTCGACTGCCAGTCGGTCTTCGGCGGCGGCGGCGGCAGCAGCTGGTCGAGGCGCTCGAGCAGCTTGTCCAGTTCTTTCGTCATGACCGGTACTCGGCGTTGATTTTCACGTAGTCGTACGAGAAGTCGCAAGTCCACACCGTGGCCTCGGCCTTGCCGCGGTTCAGCACCGCTCGCACCAGGAACTCGGACTTCTTCATCGCCGCCGCGCCCTGCTCCTCCCGGTACGCCGGGTTGCGCCCGCCGCCCCTGGCGACCAGCACGTCGTCGATGTACAGGTCGACCTTCGAGGTGTCGAGCGGCACGCCGGAATAGCCGATCGCGGCGAGGATGCGGCCGAGGTTCGGGTCGGAGGCGAAGAACGCCGTCTTGCAGAGCGGCGAATGCGCGATGGCGTAGGCCACGCGCCGGCATTCGTCCACGCTGCGCCCGCCCTCGATGCGCACGGTGATGAACTTGGTCGCGCCCTCGCCGTCGCGCACGATCGCCTGCGCCAGCCGGCGCGCGACGTCGCTCAGCGCCGCCTCGAGCTTCAGCAGGTCGCGCGGCGCCTTCGCCTGCGCCCCGCGGCCGGTGGCGACCAGCATGAAGGCGTCGTTGGTGGAGGTGTCGCCGTCGACGCTGATGCAGTTGAACGAGCGGTCCGCGACCTTTTGCGCCAGCTTCTGCAGCAGCTTGCGCGGCACGCCGGCGTCGGTGGCGACGAAGCCGAGCATGGTCGCCATGTCGGGCCGGATCATGCCCGCGCCCTTGGCGATGCCGGTCACCACGGCTTCGCCGGTCGACAGGCGCACCTTGCGCGAGAACGCCTTCGCCACCGTGTCGGTGGTCATGATCGCCTCGGCCGCCGACAGCCAGTCGCCCGGCGCGAGCAGCGCCCGCGGCAGCGCCGCGGTGATGCGCTCGGCCGGCAGCGGCTCCATGATCACCCCGGTGGAAAACGGCAGGATCTGCGAGCCGCGGCAGTCCAGGTGGTGGGCAAGCGCGTCGCATACCTGCATGGCGCGCCGCAGGCCGTCCTCGCCGGTGCCCGCGTTGGCGTTGCCGGTGTTGACGACCAGCGCGCGGATGTCGTTCTTCAGGTGGCGCTTGGCCAGCACCACCGGCGCGGCGCAGAACCTGTTCTGCGTGAACACTCCGGCGACCGCCGCGCCCGGCTGCAGCCGCATCACCAGCAGGTCCTTGCGGCCCGGCTTCTTGATGCCCGCCATCGCGATGCCCAGTTCGACGCCGCGCACGGGATGCAGAGAGCCGGGGCTCGGCGCGGCGAGGTTGACCGCCATGCGGCTACGACAGCTTGCCGTGGCAGTGCTTGTACTTCTTGCCCGAGCCGCACGGGCAGGGGTCGTTGCGGCCGACCTTCTGCGTGTGGCGCACGGTGGGCTGCGCCTTCCTCGGCTCGGCCGCCTCGCCCTCGCCGTCGGGGTCTCCCTCGCCGACGGGATCGCCGTGCTGCAGCTGGACGTTCTGCACGTGCGCCTTGTCGTCGGCCTGCGGCACGTCTTCCTTGGCGCGGATCTCGACCATGGTGAGGTTCTTCACCACTTCCAGCTTCACCGCCTCGACCATCGCGCCGAACAGCTCGAAGGCCTCGCGCTTGTACTCCTGCGTCGGGTTCTTCTGCGCGTAACCGCGCAGGTGGATGCCCTGGCGCAGGTGGTCGAGGGCGGCGAGGTGCTCGCGCCAGTGGCCGTCGAGGATCTGCAGCATCTGGTAGCGCTCGAATTCGCGCCAGCGGCCGGCGATCTCCTGCGGCACCTTGCCGGCGTAGGCCTCGTCGGCCTTCGCCGTGATGCGCTCGAGCAGCGCCGCGTCGCCGAGCTCGGGCTCGTCCTCCAGCCACTTGCGCAGCGGCAGATCGAGGTTGAGCTCCGCCTTGAGCGCGGCCTCCAGCCCGGCCACGTCCCACTGCTCCTCGACGCTGTCCTCGGGGACGTGCAGGCGGAACATGACGGCGATCACGCCGGCGCGCAGGTCGGCGACGCGCGGCGAGACGTCCTGCGATTCGAGCACCTCGTTGCGCAGCGCGTAGATCGTCTTGCGCTGGTCGTTGGCGACGTCGTCGTACTCGAGCAGCTGCTTGCGGATGTCGAAGTTGCGCGCCTCGACCTTGGTCTGCGCGCTCTCGATCGAGCGCGTCACCATGCGGTGCTCGATCGCCTCGCCCTCGGGCATCTTCAGCATCACCATGATGCGGTTGATGCGCTCGCCGGCGAAGATCCTCAGCAGCGAGTCCTCCAGCGCCATGTAGAAGCGCGAGCTGCCCGGGTCGCCCTGGCGGCCGGAGCGGCCGCGCAGCTGGTTGTCGACGCGCCGCGACTCGTGGCGCTCGGTGCCGATGATGTGCAGGCCGCCGGCCTTCACCACCGCGTCGTGCAGCGACTGCCATTCGGAGCGCAGCTTCTCTATGCGCGCCTTCTTCTCCTCTTCCGGGATCTTGTCGTCGGCGAGCAGGAAGTCGACCTGCTTCTCGACGTTGCCGCCCAGCACGATGTCGGTGCCGCGGCCGGCCATGTTGGTGGCGATGGTGATCATCTTCGGCCGGCCGGCCTGCGCCACGATCTCGGCTTCGCGCGCGTGCTGCTTGGCGTTCAGCACCTGGTGCGCCAGCTTCTCCTTCGACAGCAGGCCGGAGATCAGCTCCGAGTTCTCGATCGAGGTGGTGCCGACCAGCACCGGCTGGCCGCGCGCCTGGCAGTCCTGGATGTCCTTGATCACCGCGCGGTACTTCTCCTTCGACGTGCGGTAGACCTGGTCGAGGCGGTCGTCGCGCACCATCGGCAGGTTGGTCGGGATCACCACCGTCTCGAGGCCGTAGATCTGCTGGAACTCGTAGGCCTCGGTGTCGGCGGTGCCGGTCATGCCGGCGAGCTTGCCGTACATGCGGAAGTAGTTCTGGAAGGTGATCGAGGCGAGCGTCTGGTTCTCGTTCTGGATCTGTACGCCTTCCTTCGCTTCCACCGCCTGGTGCAAGCCGTCCGACCAGCGCCGGCCCTGCATCAGGCGGCCGGTGAACTCGTCGACGATGATCACCTCGCCGTCCTGCACCACGTAGTGCTGGTCGCGGTGGAACAGGTGGTGCGCGCGCAGCGCCGCGTTCAGGTGGTGGAACAGGTTGATGTAGGCCGGCTCGTACAGGCTGGCGCCCTGCGGCAGCATGCCGATGCGCGCCAGGATCTCCTCCGCCTTCTGGTGGCCGGCCTCGGACAGCACGATCTGGTGGTTCTTCTCGTCGACGAAGAAATCGCCCGGCGGGTCGGGCTGGT
>DASUZH010000531.1:0-2048 GCA_036376975.1 Burkholderiales bacterium
CATGCGAGTGGCGTCGCGGATGTCCTGCGTCGGATAGTGCAGGTCGGCGGCCTGGCCGTAGAGCGTGAACTGCGTGCGCTCGTCGAGGCTGTACTGCCACTGGCCGATCACGCCCTTGGTCTCGCGGTAGCGGTCGTTGTCGAGCTCGAAGTCCTGGAACTGGCCGCCGGCGGTGACCGCGTGCCTGCCGCTCGACCAGCGCGCGCCGACGGTGGCGTCGAAGGTCGTGGTGTTGAACTCGTCTTCGTGCGTGTTCCACTTCGCGTTGGCGCCAAGACTGCCGACCACAGCCCAGTCGCGCGCCACCTTGTGCGTCAGGTTGATGCCGCCGGCGAGCGAGGTGAAGGTGTCGCCGTTGCGGGTGGCGGTCGGGTCGAGCGTGGCGACGATGCCGCCGAGGCTCGGTACGGCGATCTGGTTGCCGGCGGTTGCGCTGTTGACGTTGCTGTCGTAGCCGTAGCCGATCTCGGCGAAGCCGGTGATCTGGGTGATGTCGGCCGCGGCGATCGCCGACAGGTATTGGTCGATCGACTGCTTGACCTCGGGCGGGATCTGCTGCGCCTTCACGGTCCCGAACTCGCGCCGCGCGGAGTCGCGCTCGCCGAGCGCCAGGTAGGCGCGGGCGATTTCGGCGCGGGCGACGTGGTTGTTCGGCTGCACCGCGAGGACGCGCTCGAGGGCGAACACGCCGCGCTCGGGCTCGCCCGAGTCGATCGCGGCGATGCCGAGCAGATAGTCGAACTCGGGGTCTCCGGCGCGGGTGGCTTCCTGCGGCAGCAACAGGTCGTAGGCCTGGCGGTGCTGCTTCTGCGCCAGCAGGGCCTTCGCGCGGTCAGTTAACGCATCGGCGAGCGCCGACGTCCAGAAAGCTGCGAGAAACAGCACGAGCGCCGCCCGTGCTTGCATCCTTGCCGACTTCATCCCCTTGACCCCCCGCGGTCCCTTGCCGACTGTCACAACCCCTGCGGCAGTCTATCCGGATAAACCGCGCCCAATCAAGGGTAATGCGGCACATTTCCCTGTGAACTGCGTCACATCTGCCACTCGAGATACGCGTAGATGTAGTTCGAGCCGCCGTCGACGTTGTTGAACAGCTTCGAGGAGCCGAACACACCCGAGCGGTGGGAGACGCCGAGTCCGAGGTAAGTTTCGCGCAAGGCTTTGGCGCGCACCACGTCGCCGACGTTGATGTCGATGGTCGGGTCCAGGTAGAGCAGCAGCTTCGAGGTGTCTCGCCCGCGCAGCGCCTGGTCGCGCGCCTCGCTGACCGGAATGCGCGCGGCATAGGCGACGCCGAAGCCGAAGCCGACGCGCGTGCGCACCGTTTCGCGCCAGGGGAAGCCGTAGAAATAGGGCTTCAGGTAGGCCTGCACCTGCCAGAAGTCCTCCTGCTGGCCGTCCTCGAGGTGGCGCAGCACGCCGATAAAGCCGGCGAAATCGACCGGCCAGCCGTTGACGCCGCGCACCAGCGTCTGCCCGATCTCGAATGCGGCTACGCCCGTGTTGTCCTGCGTATTCGTCGACGTGCATTGCAGGGTGATGATCGGGAACAGGTCGCACTCGCTCGACTTGCCGTAGTAGGCGCGCATGATCAGCGGCTTTCTCTCGCCGATCGGCGTCTTGTCGGGCGTGAAGCCGTACATCAGCCCGATGGTGGCGCCCGGAACAATCGCGGTGTCCTCGACCACCGGGCTGTCGCGCACGCCGCTCGAAGGCGCGAGCAGCGACACGCCGCCGAAGATCTGCCAGCGCGAAGTCAGCCGGTAGGCGACCTGCACGCCCGCCTCGAGGTTGACGCCGGCGCCCGGCTCGTAGGCCGGCCGCTCGGGCGTCGCCTCGTCGGGCTGTACGCCGTAGTAGTAGTTGTTCAGTTTCGCGTTGCGATACGAAAGCGTGAGGTACGGCCGCCAGCGCAGCCGGCCGCTCCAGAAGGCCTCGTAGCGATAGCCCAGCCGCAGCTCGCTGCCGTGCGAATTGTCGGAGGCGTCGGTGAGCAGCTCCACCCAGGCCGCGCCGTTGCCCCAGTCGTGCTCCGTGCCGATGCCGAC
>DASUZH010000532.1:0-6037 GCA_036376975.1 Burkholderiales bacterium
GGGCGAGTCGCCGACCAAGGGCCCGCAGGAGCTGGTCTACAGCGTGACCACCAAGGGGCGCCTGTCGGAGCCGGCCGAGTTCGAGAACATCATCCTGCGCGCCAACGGCGACGGCTCGCTGCTGCGCGTGAAGGACGTGGCGCGCGTCGAGCTGGCCGGCAAGGACTACAGCTTCCTCGGCAAGTACAACGGCCGCCCTGCGACGCTGATGGGCGTGTTCCTGCAGCCCGGCGCCAACCAGCTCGAGGTCGGCAAGGCGGTGCGCACCAAGCTGAAGGAGCTGGAGAGCCGCTTCCCGCAGGGCCTCGGCTACGCCATTCCGTTCGACACCACCATGTTCGTCGAGGTGTCGATCCGCGAAGTGGTGATCACGCTGGTCGAGGCGATGATCCTGGTGTTCCTGGTGGTGTTCCTGTTCCTGCAGAACTGGCGCGCCACGATCATCCCGTTCGCCGCGGTGCCGGTGTCGCTGATCGGCACCTTCGCCGGTCTGCTGATGCTCGGCTACTCGATCAACACGCTGACGCTGTTCGGCATGGTGCTGGCGATCGGCATCGTGGTCGACGATGCGATCGTGGTGCTGGAGAACGTCGAGCGCATCATGGCGGAGGAGGGCCTCGAGCCGCGCGACGCCGCCGTCAAGGCGATGAAGGAAGTGACCAGCCCGATCATCGCCATCGTGCTGGTGCTGTGCGCGGTGTTCATCCCGATCGCGTTCCTCGGCGGCCTGACCGGCGAGCTGTACCGCCAGTTCGCGGTGACCATCTCGATCGCGGTGGTGATCTCCGGCTTCGTCGCCCTCACGCTGACGCCGTCCCTATGTGCAATTGTTTTACAAAGAAAACCCCACACCCCAGATCGATGGTTCGGCTGGTTCAACCGCGGCTTCGCGCGCGTCACCGACCGCTATGAGAGCGGCGTGGCCTGGATGATCCGCCGCGGCGGCATCGCGCTCATCCTGTTCGCGGGCATGGTGGCCGCCACCGGCTACCTGTGGCGCAACACGCCCGGCTCGCTGGTCCCTGACGAGGACCAGGGCTGGTACTTCTCGATGGCGATGCTGCCGGACGGGGCGTCGCTGCAGCGCACCGACAAGATGGTGGAGGAGGTGAGCGCCGCCATCCGCTCCAACCCGTTCAACGAGCACGTGATGGCGTTCACCGGCTTCGATTTCGCCGGCGGCTTCGTGTTCCGCGAGAACGCGGCGACCATCTTCGTCACGCAGCGGCACTGGGACCAGCGGCCGGTGCCGGTGGGCGCGCTGGTCGGCGAGTTCTGGGGCAAGACCGGCCATATCAAGGAAGGCCTCGCCATCGCCTTCGCGCCGCCGCCGATCTTCGGCCTGGGCACCGCGGGCGGCTTCGAGTTCTACATCCAGAACCGCGGCGACGGCGGCTCCAAGCGCCTGGCCGAGGTATCGCAGCAGTTCATCGGCGCGGCCTCGCAGAGCCCGAAGATCGCCATGGTGAACACGTTCTGGCGGCCGAACGTGCCGCAGCTCTACGTCGACGTCGACCGGGAAAAAGCGAAGAGCCTGGGCGTGCCGCTGGACGACATCTTCGCCACGCTCGCCGCCACGATGGGCAGCTACTACGTCAACGACTTCAACAAGTACGGCCGCACCTGGCAGGTGCTGATGTCGGCCGAGCCGGGCCAGCGCGGCAAGCCCGAGGACGTCGGCGCGGTCTACGTGCGCGCGACGAACGGCGACATGGTGCCGCTGCGCTCGCTCGCGCGCATCGAGTACTCGAGCGGCCCGGGCACCATGACGCGCTTCAACAACCTGCCGGCGGTGATGATGCTCGGCAGCGGCAAGCCCGGGGTCAGCTCGGGCGACGCGATCGCCGAGATCGAGCGCATCGCGCGCGAAACGCTGCCGCCGGACTTCAGCCTCGACTGGAGCGGCGCCTCGTACCAGGAGAAGAAGTCGGGCGGCACCTCGGTGCTGGTGCTCGCGCTCGGCGCGCTGATGGCCTTCCTGATCCTCGCCGCGCAGTACGAGAAGTGGTCGCTGCCGCTGTCGGTGATGCTGGCGCTGCCCTTCGGCACCTTCGGCGCGCTGATGGCAGTCCATTTGAGAGGCTTGACGAATGATGTCTACTTCCAGATTGGGCTCGTCACGCTGCTCGGCCTGGCGGCGAAGAACGCGATCCTGATCGTCGAATACGCGGTGATGAAGTACGAGGAGGGCCTGTCTGCCTCTGCCGCGGCGGTCGAGGCGGCGCGGCTGCGCTTCCGGCCGATCCTGATGACCTCGCTCGCGTTCATCCTCGGCGTGCTGCCGCTCGCCCTGTCGAGCGGCGCCGGCGCCGGCGCGCGCATCTCGGCCGGCACCGGCGTGATGGGCGGCATGCTGGCGGCGACCTTCCTCGCCATCTTCTTCGTGCCGACCTTCTTCAAGCTGATGACCGACCGCCACCTGACCGAGAAGCGCTCGAGCGCCGACATCAAGCGCGAGGCCGAGACCGCGCGCAGCGTCGTGCACAAGCCGGTCCAGACCGCGCACCACGCGCCGCACCGCCATGAGTAGATTTTTTCCAATAGTTGTTCTCTTCCTGGCGGGCTGCGTAGCGCCAGTTCAATACGAGCGTCCGCCGGTCGAGCTTCCCGACACCTGGAAGGAAATCGCGCCGCCCTATGCCGCGGACGGCCGCTGGTGGCGCATCTACCAGGACGCGGACCTCGAGAAGGTGATCGACGAGGCGCTGCTCGGCAACGCCGACCTGACCGTGGCGGTGGCGCGCGTCGACGAGGCGCGCGGGCTGCTCGGCGAGGCGAACTCGTTCCTCTTTCCCAGCCTGGACGCGGAAGCGGTGGTCAGCCGCCAGCAGGTCTCCACGCGCACCGCGACTTCGTTCCCCGGCATCCCGCGCGAGTACAGCAACCACCGCGCCGCGCTGGTCGCCTCGTGGGAGCTGGATCTCTTCGGCCGGCTGCGCGCCGGGACCGCGGCGGCGCGCGCGGAGCTCGAGGCGACCGAGGCCGCGCGCGACGCGGTCAGGCTCGCGGTAGCGGCGCAGGTGGCGAAGTCGTACTTCGCGCTGCGCTCGCTGGACGAGCAGGTCGACCTGACGCGGCGCACGGTGCGGCTGCGCGAGGAAGCGCTGGGGCTGCAGCGCCGCCGCTACGCCGGCGGCGTGATCTCGGAGTTCGACCTGCGCCAGCTCGAGGCCGAGACGGCGGCGGTGCGCGCGCAGCTGCCGCCGCTCGAGCGCGACCGCGAGCGCGAGGAGGCCGCGTTGTCGGTGCTGCTCGGGCGCACCCCCAAGGAAGTATTCGGCGGCACGGTACGCGTGCGCCAGGCTTTCGACGAGGTGCCGGAGGCGCCGGCGGTGCCTTCAGGCTTGCCCTCGGAGCTGCTGCTGCGCCGGCCCGACCTGGTGCAGGCCGAGCGCCAGCTCGCCGCCGCCAACGCGCGCGTCGCGGTGGCGCGCAGCGAGATGTTCCCCCGCATCAACCTGACCGCTTTCCTCGGCAGCGAGAGCCAGGCGCTGTCCAACCTGTTCGCCGGCGGCGCCCCCGCCACCTGGCAGCTCGCCGCCGGCATCACCCAGCCGATCTTCGCCGGCGGGCGCCTCGCCGCGCGCAGCGACGCCGCCAAGGCGCGCGAGCGCGCCGCGCTGGTGCAGTACGAGCAGGCGATCCGCGCCGCCTTCGGCGACATCCGCACCGCGCTGGTCGCGCAGGCGCGCGCGCGGGAGAGCTACGACGCCGAGTCGGCGCGTGCCGCGGCGCTCACCGAGACGCTGCGCCTCGCGCGCCTGCGTTACCAGAACGGGGTCGCCAGCCAGCTCGACGTGCTCGATGCCGAGCGCGGCCTGCTCGCCGCGCAGAGCGCGCGCATCGAGGCGCTGCGCGCGCATCGCGCCGCAGTGGCAGATCTTTTCAGGGCGCTGGGTGGTTAGTTGAAAACGTAGGCGTCCATCGCGAGGACGCCTGCTTCGATGTCGTCGTAGATCCGCTCCGCGCGCGTGTTCTCCGGCGCCGCGCCCAGCGCGACAAACAACGGAAGGAAATGCTCGTCGGTCGGGTGCGAGCGCACGCCGTCCGGCGAGAGCGAGCGGTATTCGGCCAGGCTGTCGTAGTCGTGCGCCTCGATCTGCTCTTTCACCCAGCGCTGGAAGTTCGTCGCATACGGCTGCGGCTGCCCGGCGCCGCGCGCCCAGTCGCGCAGGTTGTGGGTCATGTGGCCCGAGCCCATGACCAGCACGTCTTCCTCGGACAGTTCTCTCAATGCACGGCCGAGCCCGATGTGGTGGCGCGGCCCGAGCGCGGGCTGCACCGCGAGCTGGACCACCGGCACGTCGGCGTCCGGGTACATGTACAGCAGAGGCGACCATGCGCCGTGGTCGAGGCCGCGGCAGCCGTCGATGGCGGCGGTGAAGCCGGCGGACTTGAGGAGCGCCAGCGCGCGCTGCGCCACCTGCGGCGCGCCGGGCGCCGGATAGCGGATGCGATACAGCGGCTCGGGGAAGTTGTAGAAGTCGTGGATCGTCTCGGGCTTCGCGTTGCCGGTGAGCATCGGCAGGTTGGTTTCCCAGTGCGCCGAGGCGGTGACGATGGCTTTCGGCTTGCCGAGGCGGCGGCCGAGCGCCTTCCACGCCTCGCCCGCCGCGCCCGGCTCGAGCGCGTGCATGGGCGAGCCGTGGGAGATGAAGACGCTCGGCAGCCGGGCCACGTCAGGCCGCCTTCTTCAGCAGGCCCTCGGCCTGCAGCGCTTCCTGCACCTTCGGCCGCGCGCCGACGCGCGCCTGGAACGCCGCCAGGTTCGGCCACTTGGCGAGGTCGATGGCCTGGAACTTGGTCCAGTTGAGCAGCACGAAAAGGTAGGCGTCGGCGACGCTGAACGACTTGCCGGTGAGGTAGTCCTTGCCGGCGAGCTGCTTGTCGAGCCAGTCGAAGCGCGTCGCGATGTTCTCCTTCGCGACCTTCTTGTATTCCTCGGGCGTGTTCGGCTTGAACAGCGGCGAGAACTGCTTGTGCACCTCGGAGGTGAGGAAGTTGAGCCACTCCTGCAGGCGGTAGCGCTCGATCGAGCCGTTCTTCGGCGCGAGGCCGGCCTCGGGCTTCTGGTCGGCAAGGTATTGCACGATCGCCGGGCCTTCGGTCAGCACCTGGCCGTTGTCGAGCTCGAGCGCCGGCACGTAGCCGCGGCCGTTCACCTGCCAGTAGTCGCCGCCGCCTTCGACGGTCTTGTCCTTCGTGTTGACCTTCTTCAGCTCGACGGGGATGCCGAGCTCGCGCGCCACGATGTGCGGCGAAAGCGAGCAGGCCCCGGGGGCGTAGTACAGCTTCATGCGTAGGCTCCTTCCAGTTTGCGGGTGACGAAAATGTTGGCGAGGGCGTAGCGTCCATCGCCGAGCAAGGCTTGCGCCAGCGCGGCCGCGGCGAGGACCACAGGGTACTCCCAGCCGCCGTTCGGCGCGGTGAACAGCCAGCCGTTGCCGGCGTGCGCCCAGGCCGCGCCGAGCAGGATCGGCAGCAGAGCGGCCGACACCCAGCGCGAGAACAGGCCGGCGAGGATGGCGATGCCGCCGATCAGCTCGGCCCAGAACGTGAGGTAGGCAGCGGCCGCGGGCAGTCCAAGCGACTGGAAGAACTGCGCCGTGCCCGGCAGCGTGAACACGTAGTACTTCAGAAGCGCGTGTGCGATGAACATGCTCCCGAGCGCGAGCCTCAGGACGAGGGCGGCGTAGGGGGCGGTGCGTTGGTCGATCATGGGGTTCTCCCTGGGGAGGCGGCGGAGGGCGGATTCGCCGCCCTCCCACGCGCCTTAGGCGAAGTAGTTCTTCACGACGTTGTCGGTGTCCGACTCGCCGGCGTTCTGGCGGTAGGCGTCGGCGATGTAGTCCTTCACCACGCTGTCGGCGTCGGACTGGCCCGCGTCCTGGCGGTACGCATCGGCCAGTTCGGGGTAGGTGGTGAGGGCCCGGTCGAATTCGGGGTTAGTGATCACTTCGTTTCCCGCGTAGGCGGTGAGCGCCAGAGTGGCGAGGGAGAGGGCGGTCAGGGTGCGTTTCATGGCTTCGTTCCTTGT
>DASUZH010000533.1:0-7592 GCA_036376975.1 Burkholderiales bacterium
GATGGACGCGCCCACCTTCCGCAAGCTGTACGGCGATCTCGCGAATGCCAACCCGATGTGGAAGAAAGTCTCGGCGCCGTCCGGCCAGGTGTACAGCTGGCCGCAGTCGAGCTACATCGCCGAGCCGCCGTTCTTCCAGGATTTCTCGATGACGCCGGGGGCGGTCGCCGAGATCCGCGGCGCGAAGGTGCTGGGCGTGTTCGGCGACTCGGTCACCACCGACCACATCTCGCCCGCCGGCTCGATCAAGCCCACCTCCCCGGCCGGCATCTTCCTGCAGGAGCACGACGTCGCGGTGGCCGACTTCAACAGCTACGGCGCGCGGCGCGGCAACCACGAGGTGATGATGCGCGGCACCTTCGCCAACGTGCGCATCAAGAACCTGATGCTGCCCGGGACCGAAGGCGGCTTGACGCTGTTCGGCTCCGAGAAGCTTCCCATCTACGACGCGGCGATGAAGTACATCGCCGACGGCACGCCCACCGTGGTGTTCGGCGGCGAGGAATACGGCACCGGCTCATCGCGCGACTGGGCGGCGAAGGGCACGCAGCTCCTCGGCGTGAAGGCGGTGATCGTGCGCAGCTTCGAGCGCATCCACCGCTCCAACCTGGTCGGCATGGGCGTGCTGCCGCTGCAGTTCATGGGCGCCGACTCCGCCGCTTCGCTCGGCCTGAAGGGCGACGAGACGGTCGACGTGCTGCTGCCGGCGGAGCTTGTACCGCAGCAGGAGATTACGCTTTCGATTTCCTATTCGAATGGAACCAAGAAGGAAATCAAGGTGCGCTCGCGCATCGACACCGCGATCGAGGTCGACTACTACAAGCACGGCGGCATCCTGCCGTACGTGCTGCGCGAGCTGATCGGCGGCGCCGGCAAGAAGGCGCGCGCGGCCTAGGTTTCCATCTACTTCTTCGCGGCAGGCCTGGGCGCGGAGCGCGACAGGAAGTGCGCCAGCGCCCTGATCTCGTCGTCCTTCACGCCGTATAGCGCGGCGGTCATGGTCGTGTCGGGGCGCTGGTTCGCCAGGTAGGCGCGCATTTCGGAGGCCAGATAGTCCTCGCGCTGTCCGGCCAGGCGGGGCATCTGCTTCTGCCCGCTGAAATCCGACAGGTGGCAGATGCCGCATTTCAGCTTGCCCGCCAGTTCCCTCCCGCGCGAGAAAAGCTTCTGGTCCAGGTTTCCCTTCTCGACCCTTACGTCCTGCTTCGAGAAGTGATCCGACAGCGCGGTGATCTCCTTGTCGGAGATGCCGGCCATCAGCGGCGTCATCACCGGCGACTTGCGGATGCCCTCGCGGAACAGCACCAGCTGGTTCTCCATGAACAGCTTCGGCTGGCCGGCGATCGACGGCGTGCCCGGCGTGGCGGAATTGCCGCCGGGCCCGTGGCAGGAGACGCAGAGCGGGACCTTCTCCTGGGAGAAGGCGGTGGAAACAAAAAGGGCGGTGGCCAGGAGGGCCCACCGCCCCTTGCGGAGCAATTGCACTATTTCTTCGCGGCTGCCGGCTTCTGGTAGCTGATGCGGTAGATGGCGCCGAGCTGCTCGTCGGAGACCAGCAGCGCGCCGTCGGGCATCTGCTGCACGTAGGCCGGGCGGCCCCAGAACTTGTAGCCCTCGCCGCCCTCCTGCCAGCCGCTGGCGAACGGCCGGATGGTCGCCTTGCCGTCGCTGGACACGCGCACGTTGACCATGTCGAAGCCCGAGGGCTTCTCGCGGTTCCAGGAGCCCTTGCGCACGACGAACGCGGTGTTCTGGTACTCGGCCGGGAACATCTTGCCGGTGTAGAACTTGATGCCCATCACCGCGGAGTGCGGGCCCATCAGCGCCGCCGGCTTGGTGACGCCCTCGCACGCCTTCGCCTTCTTCACGTCCGGGTCCGGCGTGCTGTTGTTGTGGCAGTACGGGAAGCCGTAGTTCGCGCCGACCTTGGTGACGCGGTTCAGCTCGTCCTCGAAGCCCTTGTCGCCGGCCCAGTCGCGGCCGTGGTCGGTGAACCAGAGCTCCTTGGTCTTCGGATGCCAGTCGAAGCCGACCGAGTTGCGCACGCCGGTGGCGATCACTTCCTTGCCCGAGCCGTCGGCGTTGTAGCGGCGGATCTGCGCGTACTCCTTGCTCGGCGGCTCGCAGATGTTGCACGGCGCGCCGAACGGCACGTACAGCTTGCCGTCCGGGCCGAAGGCGATGTACTTCCAGTTGTGGTGCTGCTCGGGCGGCAGGTCGAAGGCCTTGGTCATGTCGACCGGCTGCGCGCCGGGGTTGGAGGCGACGTTGTCGAAGCGCAGCACCTTGTCGATGGCGAACACGTACAGGTTGCCCTTGTTCATCGCCACGCCGGAAGGCTGCGTCAGCTTGTCGACCAGCACGCGCACGCTGCGGCTCGAGCCGTTGTCGGTGACCTCGTAGACGCGGCCGATGACGCGCGTGCCGAGGTAGACCTTCTTGCCGTCCTCGGAGGCGGCCATCGCGCGCGCGCCGGGCATGCCGGTCGCCCACACCTCGGCCTTGAAGCCGCGCGGCAGCTTGAGCTTGCTGATCGGAATCTCGCCCGCCGGCGTCTCGGTCATCTTGCCGGGATGCGGCGCCAGCTTCGAGTCGGCCTGCTTCGCGCTCTTGCCCTGGTGCCACGCGGGCGGCGGCTTCGCCTGGCCGTAGGCGGCGAACGATGCTGTGAAGGCGGCGGCGGCCGCCAGCGCTACGAGACTCTTCATGTTCGGGTTCTCCTCTGGGGGACTGCTATTAGAACTGAAGCTTCGCCTGGACGCCAACGGTCATGTTGCGCTGCGGCGAAGGCTCGTAGTAGCGGCCGTTGGTCTCGTTGACGATGACCGAGCCGGCGTATTTCTTGTCGGTGAGGTTGTCGACGCGCAGGTACTCGGTGACGCGCCACTTGCCGCCCCGCTGGGTGAAGCCGAACGCGAGGTTGGCCACCGTGTAGGCGTCGGCGAACGCGGTGTTCACGTCATTTACCGCCACGTCCGACTTGTAGAGCACTTCCAGGGTCGCGCCGAACCCGATCGGCGCGTAGCGCCAGCGCAGCTCGCCGTAGAAGTAGTTGTCGGGCACGGCCGGCAGGCGGTTGCCCGCCGCCACCGTCTGCCCGCCGCTGACGTAGCTGTCGATGAAGGTGGCGTCGAGCAGCGTCCAGGCGAGCGTGCCTTCGAACCCCGCCGGCAGCGTCGCGTCGGCGTACAGCTCGGCGCCGGTGCGCCGCGTGCGCCCGGCGTTCTTGAAGGTGGTGCGGCCGTTGCTCGACTGGTCGACCACGATCTCGTCGTCGGTCTCGACGGTGAACAGCGCCGCGTTGAGCCGCGCGGCTCCGAGCAGCGTCTTCGCGCCCACCTCGTAGTGCGTGCTCTTCGAAGCCTGCAGCCCGAAGTTGAGGCCGCTGCCGGTATTCTGGTGCGCGAGCTCGGCGAAGGTCGGCGTCTCGAAGCCGCGGCCGTAGCTGGCGTAGAGGCTGCTCGTGGGCGAGAGGCGGAACAGCAGCCCCACCGAGGGGGTGGTGGCGTCGTAGCTGATCTTGCCGCTGTCGTCGGGGTTGCCCGGCACGATGAACAGGTCGGTCGAGTCGAACTCCACCCGCGTCGCGCGCACCCCGACCAGCGCGCTCCAGCGCTCGGCGAAGCGCCAGTCGGCCTGCGCGAACAGGCCGCTGGTGGTGGCGACGTCATCTTCGTCGCGGCGCAGGGCGCCGAGGGTGCCGTTGTTGTTGACGTAGCCCTTGCGCGCCTGGTCCATCCTCTCGTACTCGCCGCCCACCGTGGTGATGATCTTGCGGCCGGCCAGGTCCGATTCGTTGGTGAAGCGCAGCGAGCCGCCGGTGTAGGTCGTGTTGAGGTCGACCACGCCGCCGGAAGTGGTCGCCGGCGGCGGCGCGCCGGAGAAGGCGAGGTACTGGCGCACGCTGCGGTCCGCTACATAGGCGCTCACCGCCACGGTATTCGCGCCGAAGCGGTGCGAGAGCGTCGCGCCGCCCTGGTTCTGCCGCACCGTCTTGCGCGAATCGAACGTCAGCACCTGGCTCACCACCTGGCGCGGGTTGGCGTCCATCTGCGCGCGGGTCAGCCCGCCGGGATCCTGCGCCTCGGGCAGGTCGAGGTAGTTCGCCACCAGCGTGAGCCCGGTGCCGCCGCCGAGGTCGATCCCCAGCTTGGCGTTCGCCAGGTCGCGCCGCGCCGAGCTGTGGTCGCGGTAGCCACCGGTCTCGAAGCGCGACAGGTCGACTATGCCGTCGGTCCTGCCGCTTACGCCGCTTGCGCGCATTGCCGCGCGCCAGGTGTCGTAGGAGCCGAACGAGACGTCGGCGCCGATGCCCGGCTCGCGCGAGCCCGGCTCGGTGACGATGCTGATCACGCCGCCGGCGGCGTTGCCGTACATCGGCGCGAACGGCCCGCGCAGCACCTCGATCCTCTCGGCCGAGCCGAGGTCGAAGCTCGACACCTGGCCCTGCCCGTCGGGCTGGCTCTGCGGGATGCCGTCGGCGATCAGGCGAATGCCGCGGATGCCGAAGGTGGAGCGCGCGCCGAAGCCGCGCGACTGCACCTGCAGGTCCTGCGCGTAGTTGTTGCGGTTCTGCACCGTGATGCCCGGCACCCGGCCGAGCGACTCCGACAGGTTCACCTGCGGGCGCATCGAGCGGATGTCCTCGGCCTGCACGCGGTCGATCGACGCCGGCACCTGCAGGCTCGGCTGCTCGACGCGCGTCGCGGTGACCACTACGGCGTCGCGCTCTTGCGCGAGCGCACACGACGCCGCGAGCGCGAGCAGCGCCGCTCCTCCTCTCGTCCTCATTTTGCTAGGCTACCGTGGAATGCCGCCGCGAGGGAACCGGCTGGTCTGTACCTTGCGCACCGCTGACGGCGCGCAGGCGATCTACGACGTGCATGCCGGCGAGCAGCCGAGCAGCGTCGGCGCCATCGACGCGGTGAAATGGAATAAGGCATCGGACAAGCCTGTTGTCTCCGCCTCTTTCGTGATCATCGGCGACCTCGGGTTGACCGGAAAGGCGCACCAGCTGAACGAGGAGCAGTGGCGCGCGCTGACCCTAGCAAAGCTGGAGCCCTTTTTCTACGGCGCGCTGCTTTGGGACGGCAACCCGATGAAGGTCGTCGACGACGCTCTGAAGATGCTGAAGCGCGGGCGTTAATCGCCCGCGGCGGTCAGCCGCCGCCCACCAGGCTGCGCACTTTCGCGCCCAGGCGCACCACCTTGTTGAGCGTCGAGGTCTCCAGGCCGAGCATCTGGTCGGCCCAGGAGGAAAGCGACTGCATCAGGGTCAGGGTATCGCGCACGCGCTTTTGCGCGCCGGCATCCTGCCTGGCGAACGCCGGGTCTTCGGTCAGCTCGCGCAGCGTGGCGACGGTCGGGTCGAACTCGCGCGCCTTGCGCTCGCGCACGATGGTGCGCATCAGCTCCCAGGGATCCTGCGCGGTCTCGTAGAAGTCGCGCCGGTCGCCCATCACGTGGACGATCCGCACCAGCTTCCAGCCGAGCAGCTCGCGCAGGCTGGTGCTGACGTTGGAGCGCGCCACCTGCAGCATCTCGGCGATCTCCTCGGCGTGCAGCGGGCGGCCGAGCAGGAACAGCAGGGCGTGGATCTGCGACATGGTGCGGTTGACGCCCCAGCGCCAGCCCATCTCGCCCCAGTGCAGCACGAAGCGCGCGCCTAGCGCCCCGGCCGCCGCAACCAGCGGATCTTCAACGGTTTTTTGCTGTGCATTCATGCCTTGACTGCAGGCTACTCCCGTCATACATTTCTGTCAAGACAGAATTATCTGTAAGGAGCCGCCAATGACCGCCACCGCCCTTCCCCTCCGGGTCCTGGTATTGGGCGGCGCCGGCTTCATCGGCCGCCACATCGCCGCGGCGCTCGCCGCGCGCGGCCATGCGGTCGAGATCGGCAGCCGCCATCCGGCTAGCGCGGCCCGGCGGCTGCCCACTGCGCTGCACGGCGCGAGGCGCCTGGAAACCCATCTCGAGCGGCTGCTCTGCGCCGAGGACTGGGAGCCGCTGGTCTGGAACGTCGCCGCGGTGGTCAACTCCGTCGGCATCCTGCGCGAGCGCGGCCGCGAGACCTACGAGCGCGTGCACCACCTCGCGCCGGCGGCGCTCGCCGCCGCGTGCGAGCGCCACGGCGTGCGGCTGATCCACATCTCCGCCCTCGGCCTGCGCGAAGAGGCCGCCAGCCGCTTCCTTCGCTCCAAGCTGGCGGGAGAGCGCGCGGTCATGGCGAGCGGCGCGGACTGCAGCATCGTTCGCCCCGCCCTGCTCGACGGCGAGAACGGCTACGGCGCGCGCTGGCTGCGCGGCCTGGCGCGCTGGCCGGTGCACTTCGTCCCCGCCGACGCCGCCGGACGGCTGGCGGTGCTGGACGTAAAAGACCTCGGCGAGGCGGTCGCCGCGCTGTGCGAGGCGCGCGGGCGGCCGGAATGGCGCGAGGTCGAGCTCGGCGGCACCGCCTGCCCGACCATCGGCGAATACCTCGCCCTGCTGCGCGCCAAGCACGCCGCGCGTCCTGCCGCGCGCATCGAGGTCCCGGCGTGGATGGCGCGCCTCGGCAGCCATGCCTGCGACCTGCTGCACTTCTCGCCCTTCTCCTTCGGGCACCTCGAGCTGCTGCGGCGGAACAACATGCCGCGCGTCAACCGGCTGCGCGAGCTGATCGGCCGCGCGCCGACGGCGGTGGTGAGCTACGGCAGCCTGCTGCCTACGACTCGTCCGGCTGGCCGGTCCACTGCTCCAGCTCGCGCCGATCCTTCTTCGTCGGCCGCCCTTTTATGGTCGCCGCCGGCTCGGCGCCGAAGCGGCGCAGGTCCTGCCGCCGCGCGCGCTCTGCGACGCTCGCTGCGCTTTCTTCATATAGGAGCCGCGCCTGCGCCGCGGGACCGCGCCGGTCCGAAAGCGCCCGCACCGTGAGCCGCCACTCGTAGTCGCCGGCGCGCACCACCACCGAATCGCCGACCTTCAGGTCGTGGGCGGGCTTCACCCGCTCATCGTTCACCTTGACGCGCGCGCCGGCGATCGCCTGCTGCGCGAGGCTGCGGGTCTTGAAGAAGCGCGCCGCCCACAGCCACCTGTCGACGCGCTGCTTCAAGCGCGGCCTCTGGCGCTCCTCACGAAGCTTTCGCCGTCGCTCCCACGGGGCAGGAGACGCCGGTGCCGCCGAGGCCGCAGTAGCCGTTCGGGTTCTTGCCGAGGTATTGCTGGTGGTAGTCCTCGGCGTAGTAGAACTCCGGCGCAGCGCGGATCTCGGTCGTAATCGGGCCGAAGCCTTTCTTGGCGAGTTCTTTTTGAAACGAATCACGGGAAGAAAGCGCCGCCTTCAGCTGCTCGTCACCATATGTATAGATGGCGGAGCGGTACTGGGTGCCGGCGTCGTTGCCCTGGCGCATGCCCTGCGTCGGGTCGTGGCCTTCCCAGAACACCTTCAGCAGCTGCGAGAATGTGACCTGCTGCGGATCGAACACCACCAGCACCGCCTCGGTGTGGTTGGTGAAGCCGCTGCAGACTTCCTCGTAGGTCGGGTTCTTCGTCTCGCCGCCGGAGTAGCCGACTGCGGTGGTGTAGACGCCCGGGGTCTGCCAGAAAATGCG
>DASUZH010000534.1:0-9039 GCA_036376975.1 Burkholderiales bacterium
CCTGCTGCAGCTGATCGCGATGCGGCTGACGGCGGCGGGCTACGCGGTGACCGCGGTCGAGTCGGGCGAGCAGGCGCTCGCCAGCCTGGCGGTGGCGCGCCCGCAGGTGGTGGTCACCGACCTGCGCATGCAAGGCATGGACGGGTTGGCGCTGTTTGACGCGATCCATCGCGACTCGCCTTCGCTCCCGGTGCTCATCCTCACCGCGCACGGCACGATTCCGGAGGCGGTGACGGCGACGCGCCGCGGCGTGTTCTCGTTCCTCACCAAGCCGTTCGAGCCGAAGGTGCTGCTCGACACCGTGGCGGAAGCCATGCACCTGTCGAGCCCCACCGTCGGCAAGTCGGAAGAATGGCGCGCCGAGCTGATCACGCGCTCCTCCTCGATGGAGGACCTGCTGGCGCAGGCGAGGCGGGTGGCGGCGTCGGACGCGAGCGTGTGCATCTTCGGGGCGAGCGGTACCGGCAAGGAACTGCTGGCGCGGGCGATCCATCGCGCGAGCCCGCGCGCCGAAGCGCCGTTCGTGGCGGTGAACTGCGGGGCGATCCCGGAGGGATTGCTGGAGTCGGAGCTGTTCGGCCACAAGAAGGGCTCGTTCACCGGCGCGGTGGCGGACCGGCGCGGCCTGTTCCAGGCGGCGCAGGGCGGCACGCTGTTCCTCGACGAGATCGGCGACATGCCGCTGCCGCTCCAGGTCAAGCTGCTGCGCGCGCTCGAAGAGCGCAAGATCAGACCCGTCGGCTCGCACGAAAGCTTCGACGTGGACGTGCGGGTCATCGCCGCCACGCACCGCAAGCTGGAGGAGCGCATCGCCTCGGGCGAGTTCCGCGAGGACCTGTACTACCGGCTGAACGTGGTGAAGCTCTACATCCCGACGCTGGCCGAGCGCCGCGAGGATATTCCGCTGCTCGCCAACCATTTCCTCACCCGTCTGGCCGAGCGCTATCGCAGGTCGCGCCTGGCGTACTCGCCCGAAGCCATGCAGCTCCTGGTGTCGGCGCCATGGCCGGGCAACGTGCGGCAACTGCTGAACGTGATCGAGCAGGCAGTCGCGCTGGCATCGACCGAGGTGATCCCGGAGTCGCTCGTGCGGCAGGCGCTGGACGCCGGCGACACCACGCTGACGCCGCTCGACGAGGCGCGCCGCGCCTTCGAGCGCGACTACCTGGTGCGGATCCTGAAGATCACCGGCGGCAACGTCACCAAGGCGGCGCGCCTCGCCGGCCGCAACCGCACCGAGTTCTACCGCCTGCTCGAGCGCCACTCGCTCGAGCCGGGCATGTTCAAGCAACAGCACAAGGAGAAAGCTGCATGAAGATCCTGCTCGCGCTCTGCTTCCTCGCAGTCCCGCTCTTCGCCCACGCGCAGCAGATGGGCCCGGAGGAGCTGGTCAAGAAGATGACCGAAGAAGTGATGAGCGCGATCAAGAGCGACAAGCAGCTCGCCGCCGGCGACAAGCAGAAGGCGCTCAAGCTGGCGGAGGAGAAGATCCTGCCGCACGTCGACTTCGCCGAGGCGACGCGCCTCGCCGTCGGCCGCTCGTGGAGGGAAGCCAGCCCGGAGCAGAAGCAGAAGCTGGTGGAGGAGTTCCGCCGCATGCTGGTGCGCACCTATTCCAGCGCGATCTCGGCTTACGAGGGGCAGACCATGAAAGTGCTGCCGGTGCGCATGAAGCCCGACGACACCGAGGTCACCGTGCGCAACCAGTACATCCGCCCCGGCGCCAAGCCGGTGGGGATCGACTACTCGATGCGCAAGACCGACGGCGGCTGGAAGATCTTCGACATCGTGGTCGAGGGCGTCAGCCTGGTGCTCACCTACCGCAGCGAGTTCGACGCGGTGGTGAAGCAGCAGGGCATCGACGGCCTGATCAAGCAGCTCGCCGCCAAGAACACCCCGCCCGCCGGCGTCGGCAGCACCTCCAAGCCCGCCGCGAAGTAGCGCGCCATCTTTGGCCCCCTGTTAAGGGGGCCGTGAGCCGAAGGCGAGCGGGGGTTCGCCTTCGGCCGTTTGCTACCGGGGTGCAGAGATGAATACCCCGGCAACCGCAAGCGCGACCAAAAACACGAAGAGCCACAGGGAATAGGTGATGCCCCGACGGCGAACAAACGAATTGTTCATGCGCTCCGGGAGGCATGCCCAGAAGAAAGCGACCGAAGCCATTGCAAAGAACGCGAGCCCCGTGACGATCGCTGGCCAACCATGAATCATCACACTCCGGCTTCGCCGAACGCCGTCGATCAATGGCGCCGCCTCGAAGACGATAGCGGCGGTTCCAAATCCCAGCATCGCTACCACAAACGCAAACCCTATTGCTCGCCCCATTTTCGCCCCCTGGCGCGAACTAAGTGGTGAAGAAAGCGGTTCGTCACCTAAGACTAAGGCTGGTCTCGTAGTGAACCGGATCGCCCTGCTTCAGCCAGTTGCGTGGCAGCTCGATATCGAGCTGTGGCTGACCCTTCTGGTTCGCGGCAGCCTTGAACTTGAAGGTGCCCTTGCCGAGCCGATCGAGCTCGATCCGGCCGGTGCCCGCCGAGGCGTCGAGGCGGCCTGAAGCCGGCGAAGGCTTCTTGGACCGCTGACACGCGGCGGTGACGATGCCGTACGGACCGGTGTAGTTGAAGCAGACGTATTCCTCCCAGGTCCCCTTGAAGCTGCCGTCGCGCGAGACGACGACGTCGAGGAAGAACTTGGAGCCGGCCTTGGCGGTGGACATCGAGGCGTTGTCGTTCGACGCCCATCGGCCGGCGGCCACCTGCGCCAACCCCGGCGAGGGGGCAACGATCAGCAGCGCGGCCGCGACGAGATAAGATCGGGTCATGGAGAAGATCCGCATCCAGTTCACGTTGTTCTCGGCATTCTATTCCCCGCTGATCTCGGCGATGTCGGGCGGCTTCCTGAAGCAGGAAGGGCTCGACCCCGAGTGGTCGGTGTCGCCGCCGGGCGTGTCGGCGCTGGCGGCGTTGAAGGACGGCTCGGCGCACGTGGTGCAATCGGCGCTGAGCCAGGGCTTCGCCACGCTCGACCAGGGCAAGCAGCCCGAGGCGCTGCACTTCGCGCAGGTCAACGAGATGGACGGCTTCTTCCTCACCGCGCGCGAGCCGGACCCTTCGTTCAGCTGGAAAAAGCTGGAAGGCGCCGAAGTGGTGATGTTCAAGGCCGGCCAGCCCAATGCGATGTTCCGGTACGCCTGCCACAAGGCGGGCATCGACTACTCGAAGATCAAGCCGGTCACACCGGGCGGCGCGGACGATATCGACAAGGCATTCCGCGCGGGGCAGGGGCAGTACGTGCAGCAGCAGGGCCCGTATCCGCAGCAGCTGCAGGCCGACGGCGTCGGCCATGTGGTCGCCCAGGTGGGCAAGCTGATCGGGCCGTGCGGCTTCTCCAGCCTGGCGGCCAAGCCCGACTGGCTGGCGACCAACATGGCGCGGGCGTTCATGCGCGCCTACCGCAAGACCCGCCTTTACATGAACCAGACCGGCGCGGCGGAGATCGCCCGCGCGCAGAAGCCGTACTTTCCCGAGACCGACGAGAAGGTCCTCGCCGACTGCATCGGCACCTACCAGGCGCTCGGCACCTGGACCCCGCACGTCGAGATCACGAAGGCGGCCTACGAGAAGACGCTCGACATCTTCCAGTATTGCGGACTGGTGAAGCAGCGCTACGCCTACGAGAAGGTCTGCGCCCAGCCGCCCGCCGGCTAGCGGCGGAAAGCCTTCGCCGCTTCCTCCCAGTGCTCGCCGTCGAACGTGCGCATTTCGATCTTCGACAGGTCGAGGCCGTCGATGCAGCGGACGTTGACCGCCCAGCGCGTCGGATCGAGCCGCGGTCGGGTGAAGGGATGGATCCCGCAGTGGCGGCAGAAGTAGTGCTTGGCCTTCATCGTGTTGAACTGGTAGAGCGCGAGCTCGCTCTCGCCGGTGAGGATGCGCAGGTTGGCCTCGGTGGCGGGGTGCCAGACCGCGCCGCGGCGGCGGCACATCGAGCAATTGCAGTCGACGACGTAGTCGAGCCTGGCCTGCAGCTCGAACGTGACGCGGCCGCAGTGGCACGATCCCCGGTAGGTCTGGTACACGGCGGGGATTATGCGCTCGCCGGAAGCCGGCCCGGCACCAGGCGCACCTTGCGCGGGGCGGCGATCCAGATCGCGCCGGCGGATACCGCGCAGCAGCCGATCGTGATGAGGAAAGCGACCCGGTAGCTGCCGGCGGCGTCGTGGATGGCGCCGGCCATCCACGGCCCGAAGGCGCCGCCGGCGATGAGCGAGACGCTCAGGCTGCCGAAGATGGCGCCGTAGTGCGGGCCTTCGAAGATCTCGAACACGATCGGCGCCATCACCGAGGTCACCGCGTAGCCGAGGAAGCCCTGGGCGAAGACCATCGCCCACAGCAGCGCCTCGGACGGGTTGTGCTCGAGGGCGATCAGCGCGGCGTAGCAGAGCGCGAAGCCGAGGCAGCCGGCGCTCCAGATCCATTCGCGGCCGATGCGGTCGGACAGGGCGCCGAGGGCGATCTGCCCCGGAACCCCCACCGCGCTGACGATGCCGAGCGCCCACGCCGCGACCATCGGGCTGAAGCCGATCTCGGCCAGGTACTTGGTCTGGTGCACCTGCACCGCGTACCAGGCGACCAGGGCGCAGAAGAAGGCGAGCGCGATCCACCAGTAGCGGCCGGTGCGGATCGCGCGGGCGAGCGTCCATTCGGTCGCCGCCCAGGCGGGGTCGACGATGTTGGAGCGGGCGGAGGCTTTTCCGCCCGGGTCGGAGCGCTGCTCGCCGTCCGGCAGCAGCCCAAGGTCCTGCGGCCGGCGGCGGACGAGGAGGTTGATCGGTCCGAGGATGAGCAGCACCAGCAGCGCCATTGCCCAGCACGACGCGCGCCAGCCGTCGCTGTCGATGATCGCCTGCAGCCAGGGCAGCAGGACCAGGGCGCCGATGCCGACGCCGGAGAAGGCGATGCTGATGGCGAAGGCGCGGCGGCGCACGAACCAGTTCGGCAGGAACAGCGAGTGCGCGGTGAAGCTCATCAGGTTCGCGCCGCTGCCGACCAGCACGCCGAGCGTGGCGTAGAGCTGCCACGGATTCCGCATGTAGGGCGCGACGAGCAGGCCGAGCGTGACCAGCACCACGCCGCTCTCGATCACCACGCGCGGCCCGTGCCGGTCGACCACGCGGCCGATCAGCGGGCTGATGATCGCCGAGACCAGGAAGCCGAACGAGAACGCGCCCGCGGCGAGGCCGCGGTCCCAGCCGAACTCGTCGATCAGCGGCGGCATCAGCAGCGAGAACGAGGTGCGCGAGGTCACCGCCAGCGCCATGGTGACGAACGCGATGCCGATGATCAGCCAGCCGTAGAAGAACGGCAGGCGCGCCTGCCAGGCGCCGTCAGGCGGGGCGGCGGGCTTCACGCGACAGGCTGAAGTAGGTGCCGGCGAAGATGATGCCGGCGCCGACGAACACGATCGGGTCGAGCGGCTCGCCGTAGAGCAGTGCGCCGACCACCGCGATCAGCGGCAGGCGCAGGAAGTCGATCGGCACCACGACGGTGGCGTCCGCCAGCTTGAAGGCCTTCGTCATGCAGAAGTGCGCGAACAGGCTGCCGCCGGCGAGGGCGAGGATCCAGGGCGCATCGGCGAGGGTCGGCGCGACCCAGGCGGGCAGCGCGGGGATGAGCGAAAGCGGGGTCTGGATCACGTTCATCCAGAACAGGATGGCCAGCACCGAGTCGGTTTTCGTCAGGGTCTTGGTGCCGATCATGTTGGCCGCGTAGCACAGCGCGCCCAGCACCATGATCAGCGCCGCGGGCTGGATCACGCTGACGCCGGGCTTGAGGATCACGGTCACCCCGGCCAGGCCGGAGACCAGCATCACCACGCGCGGCCCGGTCAGCCGCTCGCCGAGGAGGAAGTAGGCGAGCAGCGCGACCCACACCGGCATGGTGAACTCGAGGGCGAACACGGTGGCGAGGGGCAGCACGCTGATGGCGAAGACCCAGCAGTACTGGCCGCCGAAGTGGGTGACGTTGCGCAGCAGGTGGATGCCGAAGCGCCCGGTGCGCAGCGGCGCGAAGCTGGTGACGCTGGCATAGGCGATCACCGCCAGCAGCGCGATGAAGGTGCGGAAGAACAGCACCTCGAAGATGCCCATGTGCGTGAGCAGCTGGCGCACCGCGATCGCCATGGTGGAGAAGCACAGCACGGCGCCGCTCATCCAGAGGCAGCCCCGCACGACCGGCGGCAGCGAACCAGGTGTCGAATTCATGGGTTGGGAAAGGTCCCAGATGGTACGGATATGGGAAGATTTGCGCGCTTCCAGAGCGAACGAGCCGTGAAACCGCCTTTTCGAGCCGACCAGGTCGGCAGCCTGCTGCGCCCCGAAGCGCTGAAGGCCGCGCGCGAGAAATACCTCGGCCCGCAGACGCCGACCAACGCGATCGGCCCTCACAGCAATTCTTCTTTGAAAAACATAGAAGATGAATGCGTCCGCGAAGTCATCGCGATGCAGGAGCGCGTCGGCCTCAAGGCGGTGACCGACGGCGAGTTCCGCCGCCGCAGCTGGTGGCTCGAGCTGATCCTGGGGTGGGAGGGCTTTGCCGCCGACCGCACCGGCTCGGGGGCGCTCAAGTGGCGCAACGAAGGCGGCGTGACGCAGGGCTTTTCCGACCTGAAGCTCACCGGCCGGATCCGCTGGCAGCCGAGCTCGGTGGTGCGCGCTTTCGAATTTCTCTCAAGGAATACGAAGAGAATTCCGAAAGTCACCATGCCCGCGCCCAACTGCGTGCACTACTACATGGGCGGGCAGATCCCGGCCTCGGTCTATCCCGACCGGGATGCGTTCTGGGCCGACCTGGTGAAGGCCTACAAGCAGGAGATCCGCGCGCTGGTCGACGCCGGCGCGCGCTACATCCAGCTCGACGACACCAGCATCGCCTTCATCTGCGACCCGGCGCACCGGGAATACGTCAGGTCCTGGGGCGAGGACCCGGAGAAGCTGCTGTTCCTCTACGCGCAAAAGATAAATGAAGTGCTGGCCGACGTGCCGGACGACGTGTCCGTCACGCTGCACCAGTGCCGCGGCAACCGCGAGGGCAACTGGGCGGCGGAGGGCGGCTACGACCCGGTGGCCGACGTGCTGTTCAACGCGATCGACGTCGACGGCTACTTCCTCGAGTACGACACCGCGCGCGCCGGCGGCTTCGAGCCGCTTCGTTTGGCGCCGAAGGGGAAGAGAGTGGTGCTCGGCCTGGTCTCCTCCAAGAAGCCGGCCGTGGAAAGCGAAAAGGAGCTGGTCGGAAAAATCGAAACCGCTTCGAGGTACCTGAGCCTCGACCAGCTCGCGCTCAGCCCGCAGTGCGGCTTCGCCAGCTCGATCAAGGGCAATCCGCTCGGACCGGCCGAGCAGGAGGCGAAGCTCAGGCGCATCGTCGAAGTGGCAGACAAGGTATGGGGGTCGGCATGAGACTGTTTTTTCTCTTGTTGGTGTTCCTGTCCGTGAATTCAGAGGCGCAAACCTATCCAAACCGTCCCGTGCGCATGATCGTGCCGTTCGCGCCGGGCGGCACCACCGACGGCCTCGGCCGCGTGCTGGCGGTGTACCTCGGCGAGCGGCTCGGCCAGCAGGTGGTGGTCGAGAACCGGCCCGGCGGCGGCGGCACCATCGGCGCCGAGGCGGGCGCGCGCGCGGCCCCCGACGGCTACACCATCCTGCTCGGCTCGGCCGAGGCGTTCGGCATGACCGACGCCATGCGCAAGCGCCTCGCCTACAACCCGGAGCGGGACCTGGTGCCGGTCACGATGGTGGCGCGCTCGCCCAACGTGTTCATCGTCCACCCATCGATCAACGTGAACACGCTTCCCGAGCTGATTTCCTTTGCCAAGGCCAATCCCGGAAAAGTGCGCTATGGCTCGCCTGGAATCGGCTCCAATCCACATCTCATCGGCGAGGTGTTCGCGAGCCGCGCGAAGGTGCAGCTCACCCATGTGCCGTACAAAGGCGGCGGCGCCGGCATCGCCGACGTGGTGTCGGGCCAGATCGAGATGCTGGTCACCGGCGTGGTCACCTCGGCGGCGCGGGTGAAGGCGGGGCAGGTGAGGCCGCTGGTCATCACCGGCTCGGCGCGCACGCCGTTGATGCCCGACGTGCCGACCATGGTGGAGGCGGGGTTCGACAATTTCGTGCTCGGCGCGCTGTTCGGCGTCTTCGTTCCGGCCGGCACGCCGGCCGACGCCGTCGAGCGCCTGCGCCGCGAGCTGCCGCAGGTATCGGCGAACGCCGACTACCGGAAAAGGATCGTCGACATCGGCCAGGAAGTCACCGAGCCGCTGGCGGGGGAGGCGTTCGGGCGCGTGATACGCGACGAGGCCGCGCGCTGGCGCGAGCTGGCCAACATGGCAGGAGTCAAGGATGAGTAAGACCAGGAAGAAACCCGAGCAGCGGCTGGACATCTTCCCGCACATCTTTCCGAAGGCCTACTTCGACCGGATGATGCAGATCGCGCAGACCAATCCCGGCCTGGCGGCCGCGATCAAGCGCTGGATGCACATCCCGGTGCTGTGGGACATCGACAAGCGCATCAAGATGATGAAGAAGTGGCCGGGCTATCAGCAGGTGCTGACGCTGTCGATGCCTGCGGTCGAATTCCTGGGAAATGCGGATGAAACCCCGGCGCTGGCGCGCCTGGCCAACGACGGCATGTTCGAGATCGTCACCGAGCATCCCGACCTGTTTCCCTGCTTCGTCGCCTCGCTGCCGATGAACAACGTGCAGGCCTCGCTCGACGAGATGGACCGCGCCATCGGCAAGCTCGGCGCCAAGGGCATCCAGATCTTCACCAACGTCAACGGCCGTCCGCTCGACGATCCGGAGTACTACCCGATCTTCGAGCGCATGGCGAAGAAGTACGACCTGCCGATCTGGGTGCACCCGTCGCGCACCGCGAAGTGGCCCGACTATCCGACCGAGCAGAAGTCGAAGTACGAGATCTGGTGGCTGTTCGGCTGGCCCTACGAGACCAGCGCCTTCATGGCGCGCATGGTGTT
>DASUZH010000535.1:0-4190 GCA_036376975.1 Burkholderiales bacterium
GCCGAGGCGCGCGCGCTGTTCTCGACGCTGTTCCTCCTGCCCTGGATGCTGCTGGTGGCACGCCAGTCCGTCATGCCGCTCGCGCACTGGCGCGACCACCTGGCGGTGGGGCTGGTGAACAACGTGCTGCCCTTCGCCTGCATGGCGTGGGCGGCGAGCGTGTTGCCGGCGGGCTACCTGGCGGTCATCAACGGCCTGGTGCCGCTGTGGTCGGCGGTATTCGCCGCTTGGCTCCTGAAGGAGCCCCTCGGCGCGCGCAGCGCCGGCGGCTTCGTGCTCGGCATCGCCGGCGTTGCCCTGCTGGTCAACCTCGGCCCGGTCGCACTCGACGCGCAAACGGTCGCCGGCGCCTGCGTCGCGGTGCTGGGCGCGGCGTTCTGGGGCCTGGCCGGCGTGATGATCAAGCAGCGCACCGGCAGCCTGCCGGCGATGAGCCTCGCCACCGGATCGATCCTCTACGCGGCGGTCCTGCTGGCGCCGGCCTGGGCCATCGCGCCGCCGCCAGCGACGTGGACGCCGGAGGCCACCGCGGCGCTGGTGGCGGTGGGACTGTTGTGCAGCGGCGTCGCCTACCTGCCCTTTTTTACACTGATCCGCGACATCGGCCCGACGCGCACGCTGTCGGTCGGGCTGCTGGTGCCGGTGCTGGGCGTGCTGTGGGGATGGCTGCTGCTCGGCGAGCCTGTTACGCTGCCCATGCTGGCCGGCACCGCGCTCGTGCTGTGCGCGCTGCGCTTGGTGCTGCGGCCCCACCAGTAAGCCGCAACGGGAGGAACTCCAATGGACGTCGTGCAAATCGACCAAGTCACCACCACCGCAATCGACCTCGGCATGCGATTCGGCCCGAAGCTGCTGGTTGCGATCCTGATCCTGGTCGGCGGCCTGTTCGCCGGCCGCTGGGCGAGCCGCAGCACGCTGGCCGCGCTCAGGCGCTTCCGCCTCGAGCCGCCGGTCGAGGCGCTGATCGCGCGCTTCGTCTGGGTAATCGTTTTCGGTCTGTTCGCCATCATGGCGCTGCAGAACCTGGGCGTCGAGCTGCTGCCGCTGATCGCCGGGCTGAGCGTGATCGGCGCGGGCGTCGCGCTCGCGGCGCAGGGCGTGCTCGGCAACGTGATCGCCGGCCTGACCATCATCTTCACCCGCCCGTTCCGCGTCGGCGACTACGTCTCGATCGTGAAGGAGGAAGGCGAGGTGCTGGAGATCAAGCTGTTCAGCACCACGCTCGGCCACGCCGACCGCTCGAAAGTGGTGATCCCCAACCGCAAGATCGTCGGCGAGATCCTGCACAACTACGGCCACATCCGGCAGCTCGCGCTCGAGGTCGCCGTGGCCGGCGACGCCGACGTGAAGGAGGCGCTCGCGGCGGTCGACGCGGTGCTGCGCGCCAACCGGCGCGTGCTGCAGGACCCGGCGCCGGTGGTCGGCGTGGCGTCGCTCGACGGGCGCGTGACGATCGCGATCCGGCCGTGGACCGCCCTGGCCGACTACGGGCCGGCGGGCGCCGAGGTCAACCAGGCCGTGCTCGAGGCTTTCCGCGCCCGGCGCATCGCGATGCCGGTGCCGCAGCGCGAAGTGCGCCTGCTGCGCGTGCACGCCGACGGCGCGTCAGCCGAAGCCGCCCTGCGCGCCAGCGCCTAGAGCAGGGGCTTGATCGGCAGCAGCTGCCAGAAGAAGGTCTTGCCGCGCTTGTAGAAGCCGACCTGGCCGTCGGGGTCGTCGCTCGCGGCATTCCAGCTGTTCTCCGGCCGCATGTCGGTCTCGATCGCCCTCTCCACCGCCGCGGCGAGGCGCTCATCGTGCACCACCACGCCCACTTCGGTGTTGAGGTTCTCGGAGCGCGGATCGAAATTGAACGTGCCGATGTAGACGGTGCGGCCGTCCACCACCAGCGTCTTCGCGTGCAGCGAGAAGATCGGCGAGCGGCCCTGCGCTGAAGGGGTGCGCTTCATCAGCTCGCGCTGCACCTGCGGGTCGGGCCGGTACTCGTGGATCTGCAGCCCCATGGCGAGCAGCGCCGCGCGCTGGCTGCGGTAGCCGCTGAAGGCCTGGATGTTGTCGGTCGAGGCGAGCGAGTTGGTGCTGATCCGCACCTTCACGCCGCGCGCCGCCAGGCCGCGGAACAGCTCGAGCGCGCGCTCGGAGAACACCAGGTACGGCGACTGGATGACGACGCGCTCGCGTGCGCCCTCTACCAGCTTGGCCAGCTCGACCGCGGTGCGCCCGCCGCCCGCCAGGCCGCGCGCCTCGTTCTTGCCCGGCGCGTCGCTGATGAAATCCGCGCGCGTCCAGGACGCTTCGCGCCACAAGCGCGGAAAGGCCTGCTGCGCGCCGGCGATCGCGGCGCGCACTTCGGGGGCGAAGTTGGCCGGCGAGCCGGCGTAGGCGCGCAGCTCGGCGTAGATGCGCGCCACCGCCGCGTCGTCGAGCTTCACGCCGGTGAACAGCTCCTCGGCCGGCACGCTGAGCGCGCTGCCCCAGAAGCGCTCGAAGCTCGCCTGCGCCTGCTTCACCACCTCGCCCACCAGCAGCGCGTCGCGGTCGCGGAAGTTGTACTCGCGGTTGTAGTCGTAGTACTCGGCGGCCATGTTGCGCCCGCCGGTCACCAGCGCCACGCCGTCGACGATCACCACCTTGTCGTGCATGCGCTGGTTGACGCCGCGGAAGTCGGTGGCGACGTTCAGCACCTTGCGCGGCAGGCTGACGCCGGCCGAGGCCTTCGGGTTGTAGATGCGCACGTCGATGCGCGGGTGCCGGGCGAGCGCGATCAGCGAGTCGGGCGGCGCGTCGATCAGCAGCGCGTCGACGATCACGCGCACCCGCACGCCGCGCTCGGCGGCGCGCAGCAGCGCCGCGGCGGCGAGGATGCCGATGTTGTCGGTGCTCCAGATGAAGTACTGCACGTCGACCGACTCGCGCGCGTGGTCGGCGAGCCAGGCGCGCGTGATGAGCGCCTCCTCGCCGGTCTCCAGCACGTAGACCGCGCTCTTGCCCGGATGCGCGGCGGTCTCGCGCGCGACGATCTCGCGCGGCGACTGCTGCGCCGCGGCGAGCGGCAGCCAGGCGCACAGCGCCAGGAGAAGGGCCCGCAAGCGCGTCACTGGCAGCCGGCGGCGCGGCTGGTCTCGAGCTCGCGCACCGCGCCGCGCGCGTCGATCTCGAATATGTCCACGCTGTAGAGCGAATCCTTGTAGTTGACGCGCGCCTCGTAGCGGTAGCCGGCGCGCGGCAGGAGCCGCGCCTCCTTCTTCGTCGAGCGCGTGCCGCCGATGATGCCGAAGCTGTAGAACTCGAACACCAGCAGGCTCATGCGGCCCGGCGGCAGGCCGACGTCGAGCTCCGGGCGGTCGAGGGCCACCACGCCCTCGTAGTGCGCAAAGCACTTCGCGTCGAGGCGGTGCACGCCCATCACCACGCTGGTCCCGCTCGCCGCGGTGCGCACCTTGAGATTCTTCTCAGGCAGGTCGGCGTAGCGCTGAGTCGACCCGCAGGCCGCGAGCGCCAGCGCGAGCAGCGCGCCTACCAGTTTCTGGTGAAGTCCGGGCATGCCATATTCTGCCCTGTCGCCCAGTCCCTGACTGCGAGGACCAGGAAGTCCTCGGCCGCCGTCACCGTGTACCACTGCAGGCGCGTGCGGCCGGCATCCAGCGGATAGGCGTCGGCGACCAGCCGGTACGCGCCGCCGGCGGGAGGCGCCGACAGGCGGATCTCGCCCAGCGTGCGCCATTGCACGCGCAGCTCGACGCGCTCGGCGCTCGCCACCACCGTCGGCTTGTAGGTGGTGACGAAGGTCTGGATGATCTCCTGGTAGTTCGTGATGGTGATGATGGTGGCGGTCGCGGTGAGATCGAGGCACTCGGGCGCCTTCTTCTCGAACGCCGCGGCCACCTCCCGCAGCGGCCGCGCCACCTCGATCGTGCCGCTCCACGGCAGCAGCGCGCGTTCGGCCGTGCGGCGGAACTCTTCCGGGCTCTGCGGCGGAAACAGGGAGGCGCAGCCGCCGAGCAGCAGCGCCGCGCCTATTGCTTGGTGAGGTCGGGGCACCCCAGGTTCTCGCCGCTGGCCCAGCTCTTGATGGCGCGGATCACCACGTCCTGGCCCTTGGTGGGCGCGAGCATCTGCACTTTGGTGCGGTTGCCCGGGAGCGGATACGCATCCGCCACGATGATGTACGGACCGCCCGCGGGCGGGTT
>DASUZH010000536.1:0-5353 GCA_036376975.1 Burkholderiales bacterium
AGCATCATCCAGGCCATCCGCCGCGCCGAGTCGAAGAACGCGGTGCTGATGTTCGACGAGATCGACAAGCTCGGCATGGGCGGCTTCCACGGCGACCCGTCGAGCGCGCTGCTCGAGGTGCTCGACCCGGAGCAGAACTCGAAATTCCGCGACAACTACCTCGGCGTCGACTTCGACCTGTCGAAGGTGATGTTCATCACCACCGCCAACATGCTCGACACGATCCCCGGGCCGCTGCGCGACCGCATGGAGATCATCCAGCTTCCCGGCTACACCACCGAGGAGAAGCTCGAGATCGCCAAGCGCTACCTGGTGAAGAGGCAGCTCGAGGCCAACGGCCTCACTCCTTCACAAGTCTCGCTGGACGCGGATGCCCTGCGGATGATTATCGAGGACTACACGCGCGAGGCGGGCGTGCGCACGCTCGAGCGCGACATCGGCGCGGTTCTCCGCAATGTGGCGATGCGGGTGGCGGAAGGGGCTGCAGAGAAAATTACCGTGGAACCGAAAGACCTCCACGCCATCCTCGGCTCGCGCAAGTTCGAGAGCGAGCTGGCGCAGCGGACTTCAGTTCCTGGCGTGGCGACCGGCCTGGCCTGGACGCCGGTGGGCGGCGACATCCTGTTCATCGAGGCGTCGAAGGTGCCCGGCTCGGGCAAGCTGATCCTCACCGGCCAGCTCGGCGACGTGATGAAGGAGTCGGCGCAGGCGGCGCTCACGCTTTCGAAGAGCTATGTTTCGGATTCCCTCGAGAAAAGCGACCTGCACATTCACGTCCCGGCGGGCGCGACGCCGAAGGACGGTCCGTCGGCGGGCGTGGCGATGTTCCTCGCCATTACGTCGCTGCTCACCAACCGGCCCGTGAGGGCCGACGTGGCGATGACCGGCGAGATCTCGCTGCGCGGGCTGGTGCTGCCGATCGGCGGGGTGAAGGAGAAGACGCTCGCCGCGCTGCGCGCGGGGATCAAGACGGTGATGCTGCCGCGGCGCAACGAGAAGGACCTCGAGGACGTGCCGGCCGAGGCGCGGGCGAAGCTGGAGTTCGTGTTTCTCGACCGCGTCGAGGACGCGATCAGGACCGCGATCGGCGAGCTGCCTTCGGCTGAGAAGAAGGCGGCTTAGAGGGGGAGTCCGGCACGCGGTCCAGGATGGCGAGGACCGCGCGCCGCTTCGCCTCGCGCCGGGACATCAGCCACTTGCCGGTCTCGGGCGAGTGGAGCCAGATCGGCGGGCTGCGGAACTCGGGCTCTTGCTTCGACATGGCGTACCAGCCTACGGCATCCCCCGCCGGTTTGCCATCTCCCTACATCCTGTTACATCTGGTTTGCGGGGAGTTCCGTAAAATCAAGCGCATGCTTCGTGCCGTTCTTGTCTTGTGCATTGCACTGCTCGCCGGCTGCGCGGAGAACCAGCTCACCGGCCGCGACCAGTTCATGCTGGTGTCGGAGGGCCAGGCGTTGAGCGGCTCGGCCTCGGCCTACGCCGAGATGATGGCGCAGCTCGAGAAGAAGAAGCAGATCGAGCACGGCACGCCGCGCGTGGAGAAGGTGCGCGAGATCACCGAGCGCCTGATCGCGCAGGCGGTGCGCTTCCGCCCCGAGACCGCGAAGTGGAGCTGGGACGTGCAGGTGATCAACGACCCGAAGACGGTGAACGCCTTCTGCATGGCGGGCGGCAAGATGGCGATCTACACCGGCATGTGGGAGCAGCTGAAGGCGACCGACGCCGAGGTGGCGCAGGTGATGGGCCACGAAATCAGCCACGCGCTCGCCAACCACACGCAGGAGCGCATGTCGGTGGCGATGGCCACCGCAGTCGCGACGCAGGTCGCCGCCATCGCCATCTCGGCCCACAGCAACTCGCCCGCCGCCGGGCTGGCGATCAGCGGCGTGGCGCTCGCCGCGGCGGTGGCGATCCAGCTGCCGAACAGCCGCGAGAGCGAGGCGGAGGCCGACCAGATCGGCATCGAGCTCGCCGCGCGCGCCGGCTACGACCCGGCCGCCGCGGTGACGCTGTGGGAGAAGATGGGCAGGCTCGACGGCGGCAAGGCGCCGCCCGAGTTCATCTCCACCCACCCCTCGCCGCAGAACCGCGCCGCGCGGCTGAAGGAGCTCGGCGCGCGGCTGCAGCCGCTCTACGCCGCGGCGAAGAGCAAGCCGGTCGACGCGCCGAACTTCCTCGAGCGCGCCCCGGCGAAGCCCGGCGCGCCGTCGCGCGAGGAATACGCCACGAAGGTGGCGAAGGAAGGCGGCGGCATGCTGCTCAGGAAGCCCCCCGCGAACTAGAATAGCCGCCGTAACAGGCAACTTGCAGGGGAGGTATGCCGTCCGGAAATCGCAGCTGGCGCTCCCTGCTGGCGCTCATCGTCGGGCTTCTGCTCTCGGGCTGCGCGGCCGTGCGCAGCTACGACCGCGAGCTGCACGGCACGCTCGAGCAGGCCTCGCTCGGCGGCGTCGACGGCGCGATCAAGCTGCTCGACTCGAACAACCCCGACCGCAAGAACCTGCTCTACCAGCTCGAGCTCGGCATGCTGCAGCGGCTCGGCAACCGCTACGACGAAAGCCAGAAGGCCTGGCTGGCGGCGAGCGAAGGCATCCAGGCCGCGCGCTCGGCCGGGCCGCTCGACATCGCGCGCCTCAGCGGCGCCGCCGGCAGCTACATGATCAGCGACAAGCTGCGCCCGTACGAGCCGCACGACTACGAGCAGGTGATGCTGCTCACCTACATCTCGCTCAACCATCTCGCGCGCGGCGACCTCGACAGCGCGCGCGTGGCGATCAAGCAGACCCACGAGCTGGAGGCCGAGATCGCGGCGCGGCGCGCGCGCGAGCTGGTCGCGGTGCAGGAGGAGGCGCAGAAGCGCGGCGCCCGCTCGAGCTTCAAGGAGCTGAGCGGCTACCCGATCGAGACCATCGACAACCCGGAAGTGAACGCGCTGCGCAATAGCTACCAGAGCGCGTTCTCGCACTACCTCGCCGGCTTCATCTACGAGGCGCTCGGCGAGCCGAGCCTGGCGGCGCCGGGCTACCGCCTGGCCAACGAGCTGCAGCCCGAGCAGCCGGTGCTGGAGGAGGCGCTGGCCGGGCTCGACGCGCGCGTCGCCGCGCCCGACGACGGCCTCGCCGACGTGCTGTTCATCGTCGGCACCGGCGCGGCGCCCGCGCTGCAGTCGCGCCAGTTCAACGCACCGATGTTCGTCAACAACAAGCTGATCTTCCTGCCGGTCGCCTTCCCGGTGATGGCGCGCGCCGAGTCGCCGCCGCCGCCGCAGATCCTGGTCGACGGCCGCACGCTGCCGCTCGCGCCGCTCACCAGCATCGACCTGATGGCGCGGCGCAGCCTGCACGACGACATGCCGGCGATCATGCTGCGCACCACCATCCGCTCGACGACCAGCGCCGCGCTGCAGTACCAGGCGCAGAACAACCGCGACGGCACCGTCGCCCTGGCGGCGGCCGTGCTGGCGTTCGGCGCGATGGCCCTCAACTCGGCCGACGACCGCACCTGGCGCGCGCTGCCCGCGGAGGTCGCGGTCGGGCGCACCCGCCTGCCGCGCGGCGAGCACAAGGTGCGCCTGCAGACCATCGACGGCGAGCAGTCCGTCCCGCTGAGCATCTCCGGCCGCTACGCGGTGGTAGACTTTCGCCTGTTGCGCCGACAGGTTTTCGTGTGTGCACCCAAGGCGGCCGGCGCGCGTTAATGCCTTGGAGGGAGGTCTAAATGAAAGCGAAGTGGATCCTTACTGCAGCCGCCCTGAGTCTGCTTGCGGGCTGCGCCACCAAGAAGGGCTTCGAGGTGCCGGGCTTCGCGTTCGGCTGCCCCATCGGCGACACCAAGGTGAGCTCGATGGACGACCTGGTGAAGGCCAAGGTCGTCGTCGAGGGCCGCCGCAGCACGGTGGCCGCCACCGAGATGCGCTGCACCAAGGCGAGCGGCGACCTGATCAAGGTCGACGCCAACCTCAACAACGACAGCCGCAGCGTGAAGCGCGTGTCCTACAAGTTCCGCTGGATCGACCGCGAAGGCATGCGGGCCTGGGAAGAGGAAGTGTGGAAGCCGCTGATGCTCTACGACAACTCCAACCTGGTGATCAACACCGTCTCGCCGACCAACAAGGCGGTCGACTTCCGCCTGATCCTGAGGAGCGACGAATGATTTCCACCAGCCGATTCGCCCTCGCCGCCGCGCTCGGCGCGGCGCTGCTCGCCGGCTGCGCCACCGAGAAAACCCGCTACGGCGACGCGCGCGCCACCGAGACGCTGACCAACGAGTTCGGCTCGACCGACCTGCAGCTGATGGCCGAGTCGATGGCGCGCTCGATGAGCCAGGCGCCGGTGATCGCCGCCGCCAACCTGCCGGTGGTCACGGTGCAGGAAGTGCGCAACAAGACCAGCGAGTACATCGACACGCGCGCCATCACCGACAGCATCCGCTCCGAGCTGCAGAAGGGCGGCAAGGTGCGCTTCGCGGTCGACTCGGCGGGCATGGGCCAGCAGACCGAGGAGCTCAAGCGCCAGCAGAGCGAGCTGTACGCCAAGGAGCACGCCGCCGAGATGGGCCGCATGGTCGGCGCGCAGTACCGGCTCGAGGGCAACATCATGTCCATCGTCAAGCAGGTGAAGGAAACGAAGGACGTGTACTACAAGCTCAACCTGCAGCTCTGGAACATCCGCAACGGGCTGCTCGAGTGGTCGGACGAGAAAGAGATCCGCAAGACCACCACCCGCGGGTAAATGGGGACAGACCCCATTTTTCTCATCTAGTCCTTCATCGTCGTTCCCGCGAAAGCGGGAATCCATGGGTCCCCGCTTTCGCGGGGACGACAACGGGTTCGTGGTTCTGGCTTCGGTCTACTTCGCCGGCACTTTCTTCAGGTCGGCAAGCCAGACCTCGGCGTTCCCATCCGACGGCGCGCGCCAGTCGCCGCGCGGCGAGAGCGAGCCGCCGGAGCCGACCTTCGGGCTGTTCGGCACCGCGCTGCGCTTGAACTGGCTGGTCTGGAAGAAGCGCTTGAGGAACACCCCCAGCCACTTGCGGATCTCGGCCAGGCCGTAGTCGCCCTTCCATGCGTGCGCGGCGAGGAACGCGACCTTCGAGGGCGCATAGCCGAAGCGCAGCGTGTAGTACAGGTTGAAGTCCTGCAGTTCGTACGGCCCGACGGTGCTTTCGGTCTTCTGGTTTCCCGGCACCAGCTCCGGCGAGATCTCGGTCGCCAGGACCCGCTGCAGCACCTTCGAGGTCGCCGTGTCGAACTCCTTCGACTCCGACATCCAGCCGATCAGGTGCTGGATCAGCGTCTTCGGCACGCCGGCGTTCACGCCGTAGTGCGACATCTGGTCGCCCACGCCGTACG
>DASUZH010000537.1:0-2670 GCA_036376975.1 Burkholderiales bacterium
GGCAGCCCGCTAGCCGCCGATGCTCGGCGTCGATATGGGTACGACGACGGAGGGCGGGCCGCCGCTCCCTGGCAGCGGTAGCGCGGGTGCAGGCGGGCCCGGCTTCGCCGGCTGGTCGATCGGCGGCAGCACCATCCTCTCCCGCTCCGCGGCCTGTCGCTGGTAGGACTGCAGCTCCCTCGCGATCACCGGGTCGGGGCTGAGCGGCACGCCGGCGTCGCGCAGCTGGGCCGCGTTCAGGTTCTCCAGGGCGCGGCGCGCCTCGACGCCGCGCGCCGCGAATTCCGCCGACTGCTGGTCGCGCTGGATCAGCGCGCGCTGGATCTCGACTTGCTGCGGGGAGAGCTGGGCCAGCGCCGACAGGGGAAGGAGGAGCGGAAGAAGCAGCGCTCTCACTCCACCTCCGCCGCCTTCTTTTCGCGCACCGCGCGTGCGAAATCGAGCACCGAGCGGGCGAGGGCGACGCGTTCGTCGGGCGAGCGCATCACGGTCTGCGCGACCGCCACCTGGATGCCGAGCGAGCGCACGCTGTCGGCGAGCGCGAAGTCCTGGCGGTCGATGACGAAGCCGTCGATCAGGCGCAGGTACTCGCTCGCCGCGCCGCGCGCGCTCGGCTCGCGGCCGAGCTCGCTCATCATCTTGCCGGCCGAGCCCTTCAGCGCCTTGCCGCCGACGATCGGCGTCACCGCCACGACCGGCACGCCGCGCTCCTTCAGCAGCTCGCGCATGCCGGCCACCTCGAGGATCGGGCGGATGACGTGGAACGGATTGGCCGGGCAGATCACCACCGCCTCGAGGTCGGCGGCGTGCAGCGCGTCGAGCACCTCGTCGGAGAGCCGCGCCTCGGCCGCGCCGTGGTACTGGAAGCCGCGCGCCGCGGGGCCGCAGCCGAGGTCGTTGAAATACTCGTGGTACGAGACCGCGCCGCCGTCGGTGAGCACCTGGGTGCGCACCGGGTCGTCGCTCATCGGCAGGATGCGCGCCTGCACGCCGAGCGCGCGGCAGAAGTCGAGCGTGATCTCGGTCAGGCGGCGCTCCGCCGCCAGGCCATGCGCGCGCAGCAGCGCGGTGGCGAGCGACTTGTCGCCAAGGGGCGGCCGGTCCGGCCCGCCCAGCTTTTTCAGCATGTCCTGCGCGGCGCGCGTCTCGTTCGCCGGCTCCCAGCCGGCGGCCGGGCTGGCGATGCCCGCCAGCGCGTAGAGCACGGTGTCGAGGTCCGGCGAGAAATGCAGGCCGAGGTGCTCGTAGTCGTCGCCGGTGTTGACGATCACGGCGAGGTTCTCGCCGCGCAGGCGATACAGCCCGTCGGCGAGCTTGGCGCCGCCGACCTGGCCGGCGAGTGCGACTACCGTTCCCATGGGAAGGTAGTGTACTCGGCGCGGCGCGGGTAGGGGCCGGGCTAGGCGGCTTTGCGCAGCGGCGGGAAGGAGAGCTCGGGGCGCGCGTCGACGGCTTCCACCGCGAGCCGCGCCCGGCTCATCGCCTGGACCAGCGTGCGGCCGGCGTTGGCGTTGACGGTATGGGAAGCCCCCGCCTCGAGCACCACGTCGGTCGGACGGTCCTGCTCGGTCAGCCACAGCGTGCCCTCGAGGCAGACGATGCGCACGTCGCGCGCCTGCTCGAGCGGCAGCAGCCCGCCGCGCTCCATCTCGACAACGAATCTGGCAGTCATGAGCGCATTATCGGCGCGCGCCCGCCGGGCTTGGGCGAGTCTTTCTCAAGCGAGACTTAAGCGCGGCTAATGCTAGAGGCGGGCGGCGAGCTGGGCGCCTTCCAGCATGGCGCGCTTCGCGTCGAGCTCGCCTGCTTCCTTGGCGCCGCCGATGAAATGGCCGGAAAAGGCGCGATTGGGCTCCTGGCCGGCGCAGACGATCACGGTATCGGCGGGAATCACGCTTTCCTTCCCGTCCACCGCGACGTGAACGCCGGCATCGTCGATGCGCCGGTACTCGACGCCCTTCAGCATCTTCACGCCGTTCCGCGCCAGCTCGGCGCGGTGCACCCAGCCGGTGGTGCGGCCGAGCGTGTGGCCGAACGGCGTGGCCGAGCGCTTCAGCATCGTGATCCGGTGCTTCGGCTTTTCCAGCGGCAGCTCGCCGACTTCGCCGTCAGGCGAGATGCCCCAATGCGCCGAGAAGGCGCCCGCCTCCAGCGGCGCGCGGCTGCCGCGCTCGAGCAGGTAGAGAGCGACGTCGAAGCCGATGCCGCCCATGCCGACGATCGCCACGCTCTGCCCGACCTGGGCGCGGCCCGACAGCACGTCGACGTAGCCGACCACCTTCGGGTGGTCGGCGCCCGGGATCTGCAGCGCGCGGGGCGTGATGCCGGTGGCGACGACGACTTCATCGAAGCCATTCAACTCCCCTTCGGACGGTGCCCTCCCGAGCAGCACCTTCGCCCCTGAACGGTGGATTCGCTCCGCGTAATAGGCGATCGACTCGCCGAACTCCTGCTTGCCGGGGATCACCTTGGCGAGATTGAACTGGCCGCCCAGCCGATCCGATTTTTCAAACAGCGTGACGTCGTGGCCGCGCTCGGCCGCGTTCGCGGCGCACGCCAGGCCGGCCGGGCCGCCGCCGACTACGGCGACGCGCTTCCTGGTCTTTGCCTTGTGAAAAACCAGTTTTGTTTCCCGTCCCGCGCGAGGATTGACGACGCAACTGGCCGGCT
>DASUZH010000538.1:0-2279 GCA_036376975.1 Burkholderiales bacterium
GACAAGGCGGTGATGGACCAGATCAACGCCACCGGCTGCGACGCCGAGATCCTGCCGCCGGCGAAGACCGTCGACAGGATCAAGGCGGACTACGAGAAGTGGGGCCGCGTCGTGAAGGACGCGAACATCAGGGCCGACTAGCTACAGCGGCCGGATCTCCACCTTGCGCCACTTGATCACGCCGCTGCCGTGCTGCAGCGCGAGCGGGCCGTTGGCGAGCTTGCTGTCCTTGATGTCGACCGTCTTCTGCCCGTTCAGCACCACGGTCAGCTGCGGTCCGTTGAGCGTGAACTCGTAGGTGTTCCACTTGCCGCCGGCCTTGGGCATCGGCGCGACCTTCGCCACCTTGACGATGGCGCCGGTGCCGTAGGTCGGGTCCGGGCGCCGGTCGAAGATGTTGGCCTCGTAGCAGGTCTCGTCGCCGATTTTCTTCGGGTCGGCGCAGCGCGTGAAGATGCCGCTGTTCGCGTCGTCGCTGGCCCAGAACTCGGCGCGCACCACGAAGTTGGCGTACGAAACGCGCGTCACCAGGTAGCTCGGCGTCTTGTCGGGATTCTTGTCGGCCACCAGCGCGCCGTCCTCGACGCGCCAGTTGGAATTGCCGATGCGGTCGAAATTCTCGATTCCCTTGCCGTCGTCGATCAGCACCGTCCAGCCGCCGAGCGATCCGGGCATCACGGCCCTCATGTCGTTCATGGTGCTGCAGCCGGCGGCAAGAACAAGGGACGCAGCGATAACGGGGTAGCGCAGTTTCATGGCGTTCTCCTCTCCTGTCGGGCCAGTCTATCATTGGGCAAATCGTGCGGCGCACCTACTTGGCGACGTTGGCGCTTCTTCTGGCGGGTTGCGGCACCCTGCCTTCGCTCGAGGGAAGGGTCGAGAGCCATTCGCTGACCGACACCGCCGGCACGCGGCTCGGCCGCGCGGCGGCGCCGGACCTCGCCGCGCACCCGGGCAAAACCGGCATCCATCCCCTGTCCGACGCCCCCGGCGCGTTCGCCGCGCGGGCGCTGCTCGCCGCCGCCGCCGACAAGTCGCTCGACGTGCAGTACTACATCTGGCACGGCGACCAGACCGGGCGGCTGATGTTCGAGGCGCTGTGGCACGCGGCGCAGCGCGGCGTGCGCGTGCGGCTGCTGCTCGACGACAACGGCGTCGCCGGGCTGGACGACACGCTCGCGGCGCTCGACGCGCACCCGTCGATCGAGGTGCGCCTCTACAACCCGTTCGTCAACCGCCGCTCGCGCCTGCTCGGCTACGCCACCGATTTCACCCGGCTCAACCGGCGCATGCACAACAAGTCCTTCACCGCCGACGGCCAGGTGAGCATCGTCGGCGGGCGCAACATCGGCAACGAGTACTTCGGCGCCGGCGACGCGGTGCTGTTCGAGGACCTCGACGTCATCGCGGTCGGACCGGCGGTGCGCCAGGTGTCGGAGGCGTTCGACCTGTACTGGAACAGCGCCTCCGCCTACCCCGCCGCGCTGCTGCTGGACGCCGCCGGGCCGGACGCCGCGGCGCGCCTGCAGGCCGACCTGGCCGCGGCGCGCGCCGACCCGGAGTCGGTCAGGTACGTCCGCGCGCTGGCCGAGACCGAGCTGGTGCGCGAGCTGCTCGCCGGGCGCCTGCCGCTCGAATGGACCAACGCGCACGTGCTGCGCGACGACCCGGCGAAAACGCTCGACACTGCCAGCCGCAAGGAGCTGCTGCTGTTCACCGAGCTCTTGCGCACCACTGCGGATCCGACGAAGAGCTTCGACCTGGTTTCGCCGTACTTCGTGCCGGGGCCGGAGGGCGTCGCCGCGCTGGGCGCGCTGGCGCAGCGCGGCGTCGCGGTGCGGGTGCTGACCAACTCGCTCGCCGCGACCGACGTCGGCGCGGTGCACGCGGGCTATGCCAAGCACCGGCCCGAGCTGCTGCGCGCCGGCGTGCGGCTCTACGAGCTCAAGCCGACGGCCGAGAAGGACGCTCCGCGGCCGCAGAAAAGCGGCGGCGGCAGCTCGTCGGCCAGCCTGCACGCCAAGACCTTCGCGCTCGATCGCAGCCACGTCTTCGTCGGCTCGTTCAACTTCGACCAGCGCTCGGCGCACCTCAACACCGAGATGGGCCTGATGATCGAGAGCGCGCCGCTCGGCCGGCATTTCGCCGCCACCCTGGACGAGGACCTGGGGCGAACCGCGTACGAAGTGGTTCTCACGCCCGGCGGCGCGCTGGAGTGGGTCGAAGGAAATGCGCGCCACGACAGCGAGCCCGGCGTCGGCGCGCTGCGCCGGGCCTGG
>DASUZH010000539.1:0-4140 GCA_036376975.1 Burkholderiales bacterium
ATGTGTTCCGCGGCATGTGGGGCCTGGCGAAGCGCTACCCGGCGCCCATCGTGCGCGGCAGCGCGCTCGGCACCGCGATCGGCGCGCTGCCGGGCGCCGGCGCCGACATCGCCGCCTGGATGTCGTACGCGGTGTCGAAGAGGTTCTCCAAGGAGCGCGAGAAGTTCGGCACCGGGCACGTCGAAGGCATCATCGAGGCCGGCGCCTCCAACAACAGCGCGCTCGCCGGCGCCTGGATCCCGGCGCTGGTGTTCGGCATCCCGGGCGACTCGATCACAGCGATCGTGATCGGGGTGCTGTACATCAAGGGGCTCAATCCGGGGCCGACCATCTTCATGAACAACGCGCCGCAGATCTACGCCATCTTCCTGGTGTTCATCCTCGCCAACCTGCTGATGATTCCGCTCGGCATCGCCGCCATCAAGGGCGCCAAGCAGATGCTGCGCGCGCCGCGCGCGGTGCTGCTGCCGGTGATCCTGCTGTTCTGCGTGGTGGGCTCGTTCGCCATCAACAACTCGATCTTCGGCGTGGTGCTGATGCTGGCGTTCGGCCTGGTGGCCTACGTGATGGAGGAGAACGGCTTCCCGGTGGCGCCGGCGATCCTCGGCATGGTGCTGGGCGCGATGCTGGAGGAGAACTTCATCAGCTCGATGATCAAGGCGGAGGGCAATTTCCTCGCCTTCTTCGAGCGGCCGATCGCGGGCGCGCTGGGCGCGCTTACGCTGCTGGTGGTGTCGATCCCGCTGCTGCGCCGGCTGCTACGCCGCCGCGGCGTCTGAAGTCGGACGCAGGCCGCTGCGCCACTCGCGGGCGCTGACGCCGTAGACGGCGCGGAACGCGCGGCTGAAGTGCGCCGCGCTGGTAAAGCCCCAGGCGAAAGCGGTCTCGGTGATCGAGCGGCAGCCGGCGACGCCGCGATCGAGCTCGGCGCGAACCGCGGCGAGGCGGCTCTCCCAGATGTACTGGCGCACCGAGCAGTCCTCCAGCTCGAATGCGTTGTGCACGCTGCGCAGCGAGCAGCCGAGCGCGGCGGCGATCATGTCGACGTCGAGCGCGGGATCCGACAGGCGCTCTGCGATGAACGCCTTGATGCGCTCGCGCAGCAGCGAGCGGCGCAGCGGCTCGACGCGCGCGCCCGACTGCTCGACCAGCGCGAGGTGGACCAGCTCCGCGATCTCGGCGCCGGCCGCCGCGTGCGGCATCGCGCCGGCGCGCGCCGCGTCGAGCACGCGGCCGACCGTGCCGCAGGCGACGCGCGCGAACCCGCTGCCGCCGCGCAGCCGGCGCACCAGCAGGTCGGCGAGGTCCTGCCGGCCCTTCAGCACCGCCTCGCGCGGCAGCATGAGCACGTGCAGGTCGACCGCCTGCGGCGCGCTGACGATGTAGGAGCGCGTGGTGTCGTACAGGCTCCAGTCGCCGGGCTTGAGCCAGGCGCGGCGGCCGTCCTGCTCGAACAGGCAGCGCCCGGCGCGCTGCACCACGAGCTTCAGGTGGCCGGGGTCGCTCGCCCCGCGCCGCGCGGCGGTGCGCACGACGCGGTGCCGCGAGGCCTGCAGGGTGCCCACCTGCACGTCGCCCGCCGCGACGTGGGTGACGCGCCCGTGGAAGTCCTCGTCGCCGTAGGTGTCGCTCTGCAGGCGGCCGAACGCACGCGAGACCAGCTCGCCCCAGTAGCCCTTGCTTTCCCTGGCGGGAACCTGGTCGGTGGAGAGGACGGCTAGGCTCATGGCGGTGCGCTCCGAGGCAAGTCATGTCCCGCGGCGGAGGCAAGATGGTACTGCATCGGCGCGCTGCGCCATGTTGACAAAAGCGTTCGGAAGTCCTTAGATTCGTTAGGTATCCCCGCGCGCGAAATCCCTTGGCGCGCAAACCCTTGGAGGAGGGCAAGCATGAACCGCAGATCCGTATTCGCACTCGCCGTCGCCGCGGCGCTTTCCGGCGCGCTGGCGGCCGGAACCGCGTCGGCGCAGGCGCCGATCAAGATCGGCGCGGTGGCGCCGAAGACCGGCCCGCTCGCCGGCGGTGCGGCGATCACGCACTGGCCCAACATCCAGCTCTGGGCGCACCAGGTCAACGAGCGCGGCGGCCTGCGCATGAAGGACGGCTCGCGCCGCAAGGTCGAGATCATCGAGTACGACGACCGCACCAATCCGGGCGAGACCATCAAGGCGGTGGAGCGCCTCGCGGAGCAGGACAAGGCCGACTTCATCATCGCGCCCTACAGCACCGGCCTCAACGTCGCCGCGGCGCCGGTGTACGCCAAGCTCGGCTACCCGCAGATCACCGCCACCTCGATCACCGACAAGATTCCGGAGCTGACGCAGCGCTATCCGAGCATCTTCTTCGCGCTCGGCGCGACCACCACGCTCGCAGGCTCGGTCGCCGACGTGCTCGCCAAGATGAAGGCCGAGGGCAAGATCGGCAACAAGATCGCGATGGTGAACGTGGCCGACGCGTTCGGCATCGAGCTGGCGGAGGTGTCGCGGCCGGTGTTCAAGAAGGCCGGCTTCGAAATCGTGTTCGACCGCTCCTACCCGCTCGGCACGCAGGACCTGTCGCCGATCGTGAAGGGCGCGAAGGCCGCCAACCCCGACGCGTTCGTCGCCTGGTCCTACCCGCCGGACACCTTTGCGCTCACCGAGCAGGCCAAGATCGAGGGCCTCAACGTCAAGGCGTTCTACACCGCGGTGGCCACCGCGTTCCCTGCCTACGGCGGCAAGTTCGGCAAGTCGATCGAAGGCCACCTCGGCGCCGGCGGCATCAACCTCGACAGCCCGGAGATCAAGGCGTACATGGCCGCGCACCAGAAAGTCACCGGCAAGCCGGCCGACTTCTGGGCCAGCCCGGTCACCTATGCCTCCCTGCAGGTGCTCGAGCAGTCGATCGAGGCGGTGGGCCTCGACCGCAAGGCGGTCATCGAGCACATCAAAAAGGGCACCTTCCAGACGGTGATGGGGCCTTGGAAGTTCAACAACCAGTCGATCGACAAGTACTGGACGGTGGGCCAGTGGCAGAACGGCCAGTTCCACGGCGTGGCGTCGACCGGCCTGCCCGGCGCGAAGCCGGTCATCGTCAAGTCCGGCTGGTAAGCCGGACCGGTTTTTACTCCGCAAATGCCCCGGTGCCTGACGCAGGTACCGGGGTATTTTTTTAGGACGCGATGGATATCCTGATCACCGGCGTTCTGCTCGGCGCAACCTACGCGCTGATCGCGATGGGCCTCACGCTGCAGTACGGCGTGGCGCGCATCATGAACCTGGCGAACGGCGAGATGCTGGTGGCGGGAGCGTTCGGCGCGTTCTGGGTGTTCACCGCACAGAAGACCAGCCCGTTCGCCGCTGCTCTCTTCGTCGTGCCGGCCGCGTTCCTGCTCAACTGGCTGATCTACCGCTTCCTGATGCGGCCGCTGGTGCGGCGCGCGAAGAACCGCGGCATGCTCGAGGTCGACACCATCCTCGCCACCTTCGGCCTGAGCTTCGTCTTCGTCGGCCTGATGCTGCTCGTCTTCGGCGGCGAGTTCTTCACCTATTCCTATCTCGCCGAGCCGTTCCGCATTCTCGGCAGCCCGTTCGGCCTCAACCGCCTGGTGGCGAGCGCGACGGCGGTCGTCATCTGCGGCGCGCTCTACTGGGGCATACACGGCACCCGGGCCGGCATGGCGGTGCGCGCGGTCGCGGTGGACCCGACCGCGGCCGGACTGGTCGCGATCGACGTGCCGAAGGCATCGGCGTTCGCCTTCGCGCTCGGCGGCGCGGTCACCGCGACCGGCGGCATCGTGCTCAGCACCTTCCTCACCATGGACGCCTCGATCGGCGTGGTGTTCACGATGAAGGCGCTGATTATCGTGATCATGGGCGGCGTGGGCGACGTGCGCGGCGCGATCATCGCTTCGCTGATCCTCGGCCTCGCCGAAACCGCCGTCGCCAGCCTGCTCGATCCCGGCCTGACCCTCGCCGCCGCCTACCTGCTGTTCGTGCTGGTGCTGCTGTTCCGGCCGGAAGGGCTGTTCGGAAGGCGCCAGTCGTGACCCGGCGCGAGACCGCCTGGCTGCTCGCGGCCATCGCCGCCTTCGCGCTGCTGGCCTGCCTGCCGCTGCTGCGCCACGGCTACCTGCTCTCGCTCGGCGTCAGCGTCGCCATG